>JANODS010000883.1:0-1005 GCA_031412835.1 Acidobacteriota bacterium
CGCCGACCTCGAAGCGATTGTTACCCCTTCGCTTGGAACCGTCTACTGCGCCCTCGGAACCACCATCAAGATCGCCGGGTCACGAGACGCTTTTCGCCGCATCGACTACGAACTCCCCCTCCGCCTCGCCCGCTGGGCCCAAGCCCGCGGTGCCCACCACTTCATCCTCGTCTCCTCCGTTGGAGCCGACCCCGCCTCGCCCAACGCCTACCTCCGCGTCAAAGGCGACCTCGAACGCGACCTCGCCGCGCTCGGCTACCCCGCAGTAGATATCTTCCAACCCAGCGTCCTCCTCGGCCCCCGAGGCACCTTCCGCCTCGCGGAATGGATTAGCAAAATCGCCCTCCAAGCCCTGCCGTTCCTACTGCTCGGCCCCCTGCGCAAGTATCGCGCCGTCCGCGCCCGTGACGTCGCCGCCGCCATGGTCGCCTCAGCCCGCCAACCCCAACCCGGCCTCCGTCGCCACCACTACGACTCGATCCTCAACTTAGCAGCACCCGCCAAGTAACCACCACCAGCGCATGGCAAACCATTGCCGCCCGCACACTCCCGGTCTCTAAAAACGCCCGCCCATACACGTAATGCGCCAGCGTCGCCAGCAAAGCAAACCGCCAATTGGGAAACTGCCGAAACGGCAGATGCGCCGCCCCGCAAATCAGCGCCACCACCACCTGCGCCCGCCCCGAACTTCCCATCCAACCCGTAAACCACTGCAGCAGCATCCCCCGAAATACGAAATTCTCCCGCACCGCCACAAACAGGTAGATGCCGAAAAACGTCCCCACCGCGTTCAACACCATCTTGTCCCACAACCAGGGCCCTTGGTGCAGCCCCGTAAACCCAATCGCCCAACCCAACGCCGCCCCCACCGGCACAAACAGCAGATACCACCGCAACCCCACCCCCACCTCCCGCCAACTCGGCACAAACCCGAATCCCACCCCCTTCTGCCCTCTCACCTCTAACACCGCCCAGATGATGATCCGCGCCCACGCCAGCTCGCCC
>JANODS010000884.1:0-3256 GCA_031412835.1 Acidobacteriota bacterium
GGTAATGGTCCCAGCGGACGAATTCATCGGTTACTTTGGCATCATCCGCGATGTTATAGAACCCATCGGTGGTGCTCTTACCGTTAAAGAAGCCACGGTAGGTGGTGAGATTGACGTTCTGGTGAGCCTCTTCGTTGGGCATGGCCATGTTGCCATCCGACTTGAGGGAGATCCACTCGTTGAAGCCTTTTTCGGCGGCCGCATTCAGCCCGATAAAGTTCATTTTTCTACCCGCCGCGGGGTGGGTGCGACCGGCGGCGTCGGGGTCAGCCTCTCCGACGCCAGCCGCCAGCCCTCCCGATGCAATGGGAGAGGGCAGGCGCCAGGAGGCGCTGAGGGTGAGCATGCGCCAGACGGTCATGACGCCGCTGCGGCCCTTGGTATGCCATGAGACGGGGCGGGGGTCGGCGGAGCCCAGATCGCGGTCGTAAGCGCATTCCTTTAGACGAGCTTCGACGACGTACTTATCGCCTCCGATGTAAGAGGGGGAAAAAATAACGCCGGCGAGACCTTTCTGATCGCCGTCGATGGTGGAGGCCTGGGAGACGACGCGTTCTCGTTTGGCGAGGTCGGTGATTTTGTCGGGATCGAGGTTGATGGTTTTCTGAGCGGTGTAGGGGAACTGACCGGCGAGAGTGTCGGAATAGTCTTTGCGGAGAGTGCCGATGAGGTCGTCGGTGGGCACTTTGCCGCGGATGCCGCCGTAGTGGTCGGGACAGTTGTCACCCGGGGGATAACTTACCCAGTTGGTAACCGCGGGATGGCTGAGGCCGGCGTGGGGTTGACGAACGATCCAGACTTCGTCCTTGGTGCGAGTAAGCCCTTTGCGGAATTTGATTTTCTTGTCGCTGATTTCGGCGTAGTCGCGTTTGATGCGTTTGGAGTTATCGGTGGTCGCGTCGTCGTCACGTTCCATACGGACGCCGTTGAGAAAGACAGTAAGTTCCTTTTTCTCTTTGACGAAGGCGACTTCGGTATTACCGACTTCTTCCTGGCCATTGGAGGATATTTCAAAGCGTTCTTGCCAGTAGGTGACTACGGCTTTGCCGGCGTCATTGTAGGGATCGTTATGGGTGCCTCGTTTGACCTGCCAGGCGGCTTTTTTGTAGTATTTCTGAGCTTGGTCGTAGAGGGTGACGAGAGGCGTTCCCCCGCCTCCGTGCATCCACTCTTGATAGGGATCTTCGACGAGGAGATCGAAGCGGGCGGGGCCGATGGCTTCCTTCTCGAAAAGCCCGTTCTTCTTGGCTTCGACGCTGGGTTCTCGGCTGGTTAGGCGGGCTTCGAATTCGAAGGGGATTTCGGGGCGTTTGTAGACGGAGGCGTCAATGGTCCACTTGGTTTGGCCGGTGGTGTAGCCGTCGGCAATGCGGTGGATCTTGGTGGCCCCCGCTACGTTGGCCGGATCCCCGGCGGTAGAGGAGGCTTGGTTGAGTGAGTCGCTGATTTGGTTGTGGCGAAGGTTTTTGATGCGAATGCGGCCGATGCCGAGGCGATCCTTAGCGGCCTCCGCCCCCTCTCCGCCGCCCGCCCAACCCGCGTCCACCTTGGGTTCCTTTTCGAGCGGCGTTCGGGACTTGTGGGCGTAGGCCCCTTTTTCGGTGCGGGGTTCGACGACGAGGAGATCGTCGGGCTTGAGGACGTTGGTGACGGCGCTGGGCAGGTTCGCGGCCATCCGGACGAGGATGGATTCGAACTTAATTTGGAATTGCTTTTCGACAAGGTGGACTTTGCCGGCGCCTTTGGCGAAAGGCTCTTTTACGCTGTCGAGGTCTGGCCCGATGATGACTTGAATCCGGTAGGGCGAAAACTCCGGGCTGATGTATTTACCGCTAAGGTGGCCGTGATTGGCTTTGCCGTCCCAGGTGTCCCAGGTTTTATCTCCGACGGCGGGGTCGAAGTCCTCGAAGAAGAGGTGCTCGTCTTTGGGGTAGCGTTCGCCCCAGACGTAGATGCGGCCTTTTTTGGCGACGGCACCGGGGTCCGTGATTTTGTATTTGAGTTCGAGTTTTTCCTGCTTGGGGACGAAGCAGTCGTCGAGGGAGGTGATTTCGGTCTTATAGCCTTGAAGGGTGATTTCGGCGGACTCGAGTTTGGCGAGGACGGTTTGGTGGCCGTTTTTGACGGTGGGTTTTTCGCGGAGGAGGGCGTCGAATTTGATGGGGATGTCGGTGGGGGTGGCGGCGGGTGTCCACTTGGCTTTGGATTCGCCGGGTTTGCCTTCGATTGCGTCGAGGGGGGTGTTGGCCGTACTGTGGCGAACGCGGAACTCGATCCATTGGTCGGCGGCGACGGTGGCGGTGGCCCCGAGTTCGATTTCGAGGCCGGGAAGGGCAGCCGCGGCGCTCCAGGTAGGGTCCTTTAATTCGAGGGTTTGGATGATTAGTTTCGACAGGGGAGCACCGGGATAGAACGGGACGGAATAGGGTCAGTATACACGGGCGGAAGTCAGTTCTTGGCGATGGATTTGCGGATTCGGTCGACGGTGATCTCGACGATCCTATCGACGCCTATTTTGCCGTAGGCGAGGGTCGCGCGGGTGGGGTCTCCGGTGACGCCGGTTTCGTTGGGTTTGCCAGCGTTGGCGAGCTTATTTTGGCGGACGAGTTGGGGGTTGACGGCGAGGAGGAGGGCGGTGTCAGAGATGCCGGCGTGGGAACCGATGGCGGCTGCGGTTTCGCCTTGAGCGGCGAGCCATTCTTCGAAGCCGTTGCCTTTGTAGTATTCGGGGATGAAGTGGACGCGGGTCGGGGTGCCGGACCATTCCCGATTGAGGAGAGCGGCGACGGCGTTCATGCCGGGCTGGTTGGGGCCGCTGTCGCCGATGAAGACGATGTTTCGGAAGCCGTGGAGTTTGGCGCTACGGGCGGTGTATTCGAGGACTTTGCGGAAGACATCGTCGGGGATGGTGAGAGTGCCGGGGAATTTCATGTGGCCAGAGGGAGGGGACACCTCGCCTTCGGGGACGTAGGCCATGACGGGGGCGACGAGGGCGTTGCCGAGCTGGCGGGCGATGCGGTTGGCGGTGAAATGGATGCGGAAGTTGTGTTTGCCGAGGACCATGTGGGGGCCGTTTTGTTCGGTGCCACCGGTGGGGATGATGAGGGTGGTCTGGCCGGCTTTGAGGGCGTCGCGGACTTCGGTCCAGGTGAGTTCTTCGAGGAAGACGGTGTCGGGGGTTTGGGCGTAGGCGATGAGGGCGAAGAGGAGGGCGGCAAGGAGTTTAGGCATTGGTAGATTATGGCGCGGTACTGGC
>JANODS010000885.1:0-2365 GCA_031412835.1 Acidobacteriota bacterium
TTCGTAAGATTGTGTTGTCGACGCGGCAGACGGGGCTGGTGGTGCAGGCACGGAACCGATACTGGGCGCGACCGTGACCGGAATGGGACCTTCTCAGATTACGTCTCTGCTGAAAGACTGGGCGGCCGGTTCGGAGTCGGCTCGCACGGCGCGGATTGCGGGGCCGGGAAGGACTTGAGCTCCCGCGGCGGCGGCGCGGGAGGCGTGGTGGAAGATGGCTTCGAGATTGCGTGTAGTCTCGCCGGGCTGGGCGTTTGCGTTAGCGGCAGCGATGGTGAGACGGTCGAGCATCGGGGGGCTGGCTACTTGGCGACAGCGCGTTCGGTGGTGGCGATGGCGTAAAGTTCTCCGGCGTCATTGACGAGGGCGGAAGAGATGATCGAGACCGGAAGTGTCCGGCCACCTTTGGCGATGCGCTTTTGGGATTTCGGTGCCAACTGGCCGGCTTCGCACAGTTCGCGGATTGAAGCAATGGCCGATTCGCGGTCCTCGTCGGGCATGAGATCGCGAATGTTTTTGGACAACGCTTCGGCTTCGGTCCAGCCGTACATGGATACCGCGCCGGGGTTCCATGCGAGAATGCGTCCGGTTAGGTCTTGCACCAGAACGGCGTCGCGGGAATCGCGGACGACGACGTCCAAGCGCCGGAGGCCCTCTGATTTCTGCAGCGCGGCTTGCGCGTTCTTCAAGGCCGTGCAATCGGTGAAGGTGATGACGACGCCTTCAATGACGTTTTCGAGCGTGCGATAGGGGCGAAGGCGGAGCAGGTACCAAGCTCCAGTATTGGCCTGAACTTCGAGCTCTTTCGGGATAAGGTTGCTGAGAACCTCCTTGCTATCGGCGGCGAGAGAGTCGTAGCCACGAAGGGTGGAGCGGATTTGATCGACCGGGCGACCGACGTCGGATTCGATGAGGTTAATGAGGGTGGAGACCGTGGGGGTGAAGCGAAGGATGCGCAGTTGATGGTCGACGAAGATGGTGCCGATGCCGGTGCCGCTGAGCAGATTCTTCATGTCGTTATTGGAACGGGAGAGATCCAGGACTTTGGCTTGCAGTTCGCTGTTGACGGTGGCGAGTTCCTCGTTGACCGATTGCAATTCCTCTTTTGAAGTTTCGAGTTCTTCATTGGTGGATTGCATTTCCTCATTGACGGACTGCATTTCCTCGTGGGCGGAGCGGAGTTCCTCGTTGGAGCTTTCAAGTTCTTCGATGACGGTTTGGAGGTGTTCGTCTTTGCCGCGCAACTCCAGCTTCAGGCGGATGATGTAGTCATTGAGATCGAGGCTGGCGAGAGCGGCGGCACCATCGGCGGCGGCCAAGGCGACCTCGGACGCCCGCTTCGGGGGGGCGGCTTCAGTTTCGATGATGACGAGAAATAGCCCGCGGGGAATGGCCCCTTCGGCATCGGTGGGGACCGGAACGACGGTAACTTTTACGGTAGCGGTATAGCCGTTGTTCTTGACTTGGAGGCCGGAGTGGTTGGTGGTGATGCCGTTGGAGGCGGCGCGGTGGAGAGCGATGGTGAGATCGCTACGCAGGCCTTCGCGGGCCATGCGGAAAATGTTCATGCTGGCCTCCCCGGGGGAGGGTTCAAGATAGGGACCGGTGCGACCGAGGAGGTAGAGGATATCGCCGCGCTCGTTGACGAGGGCACCGACGGGGGCGTAGTGATCGAGGACGGTGCGGACGGTGATCTCGTGCAGGGAAATCTTCAGCTCGGCGGCACCTCCACGGCTGGTCTGGCGCGTGTTTTCGACGGCGGGGAGCCGGGGGAAGAGGTTGGCGACACTGAGACGATGCGGACCGGCGGAATCGGGTTTGCGTTGGTAGATTTTCCCTCGGCGATCAAGAGTGGCGAAGAGGTTGGTGGAGTCGCCAACACTTTCCGACGAGCCGAGGAGAAGGATACCGTCTGGGTTCAAGGCATAGTGAAAAAGGGGCATGAGCTTCTTTTGTAGCTCCGGGCCCATGTAAATGAGGAGGTTGCGGCAACTGATGAGATCGAGCTTCGAGAACGGTGGGTCCTTGATGAGGTCGTGTTCGGAGAAGATGAGCATGTCGCGGATCGTTTTATGAATTCGATAGGCGCTGCCATCGGGGCGGTCTTGTTCGAAGAAATGGGATAGCCGTTCCGGGGAGACATCGGCGATGATGCTGGAGGGGTAGAGGCCCGCGCGGGCATAGTCGAGGGCTTCGCGGTCGATATCGGTGGCGAAGATTTGGACTTTGATGACCTCTTTCAGTTGCTCCATGCGTTCGCGAAGGAGCATGGCGATGGAGTAGGCTTCTTCGCCGGTGGAGCAACCGGGGACCCAGACACGGATAGTTTCGTTCGTCGCTTTGGAGTTGAAAAGTTTGGGGATGA
>JANODS010000886.1:0-1432 GCA_031412835.1 Acidobacteriota bacterium
CGCGAGTCGAACAGCTAAGCCGGGAAGACTTGATTGCGCTGGTGCTTGAGTTGCAGCGGCAGGTGGACCTGTTGCGTGAGGAGAATGCCCGGCTGAAGAGATCCGGACGGCACCAAGCGGCACCGTTTTCGAAGGAGAAACCCGTGCCGAACCCGAAAAAGGCGGGCCGGAAGAAGGGGCAAGGCCCATTTGGACGCCGTACGGCTCCGGCGGGGGAACCCAAAACGAAAGTCGATGCCGAACCTCCGCCGTGCTGCCCATTCTGTGGCGGTCCGCTGGAGGAAGATGGCGTAGAGTTCGCGACTACGACGGATGTTCCGGAACAACCGCAACCGGAGGTTACCCAGTATCGAGTAGCGGTCTGCCACTGCCGGGACTGTGGCAAGAAGGTGAGAGGAACGGCACCGGGCTTGGCGGCGGACCAGTATGGAGCCACCGCCCACCGGGTTGGGGCGTCGGTGATGGCCGCGGCGCACGCCTTGCACTACGGCGTGGGGGTGCCCCAACGAAAGGTTCCGGGAGTGCTGAAAGAACTGACTGGGGTAACGATTACGCAGTCTGCGCTGGCCCAAGATGCTTTACGGCGGGCAGCACGGGAAGTGGGTGCCCAGTACAAACAACTGCGGGAAGCAGTCCGCCAAGCGCCGTTTGTTCACACCGATGACACTGGCTGGCGAGTCGGCGGGAAAACGGCCTTTCTGATGGGCTTTGAGACGGACCGGGCGGCGGTTTACCAGATCCGCTCGCAGCACCGGAACGAAGAGGTGCGAGAGATCATCCCCAGCGACTATGGCGGAGTGATGATCAGTGACCGAGGCAAGAGTTACGACGCCGGGGAGTTCGATGCGGTTGAACAGCAAAAGTGCGTGGGGCACATTCTGCGGAACATCGCGGAGGTATTGGAAACCAAGCAGGGTCGGGCGCGGGAGTTTGGTGTCTACGCAAAACTGCTGTTGCAGGATGGGATGGAACTGTGGCGGGCGCGGGACAGTCTATCGCCGGAAGTGTTCGCGGGGAAAGCGGAGGAACTGAAGGAGATGTTGAGTTACCATCTCCGGGATCGTGTTTTGAAGGATCGGGACAATCAACGGTTGCTCAATGGGCTTGGCCAACAAGATGACGGCGGGCGGTTACTGCGCTGTCTATCAGCTCCTTTCGTCGAACCGACGAATAATCGAGCCGAGCGCATGCTCCGACCGGCGGTGATTGCGCGCAAGGTGTCGCACTGTTCCAAGAATCAGGCGGGCGCAGATGCCTTTGCCGCCTTTACCAGCCTCGCCCAGACCGCGCTCAAAAACGGCAACACTTCCGTGACTGCCGCCTTCCGCTTGCTGTTCTCTGCTGCCAAGATCAGCTCAGTCGAAACCCTTCCCGTAGGCCGCTAATCAATTACGTTAACTCGTTTGGATCGAGGGCTTGGTGTCTAGTATTT
>JANODS010000887.1:0-7104 GCA_031412835.1 Acidobacteriota bacterium
CCGTCCGTCTCCGGGCGGTCCTTGCAGTAGCTGCTGCAGTACTTCACGTCCTCTGCCACTGCGCAGTGGCAATGCGGATCGTCGCACTTCTTTTCTTGAGAGTCCATTGAGCCTTCCTGATAGAAGCGATTACTTTCTTGACCGCACTGTTTCAAGTCGAAGCTAAGTACAAAAAAGAAAAGGCCCGGGCCCCTGAATAGGGAACCCGGGACTTTGGTTAAAACCAGCTAAATTACAGACCCTTCTGCGCCAGGAAAAGGCAAAGGTCCACCACGCGGTTCGAATAGCCCCATTCGTTGTCGTACCAAGCCACAACTTTCACCAAATTGCCGCCGATCACCTTCGTCAACTGCGCGTCGATGATCGAGCTGTTCGGGTTGCGCAACATATCGGTCGAAACCACCGGGTCCGTCGTATAAGCCAGAATGCCTTTCATCGGGCCTTCCGCCGCGGCCTTCAAAGCTTGGTTGACCTCTTCGGTCGTCGTGTTCCGGTTGGTGATGCAGACGAGGTCCGTAACGGACACGTCCGGGGTCGGCACGCGCATCGCGTAGCCATCGAGCTTGCCCTTCAGCTCCGGCAGCACCAAGCCGATCGCCTTGGCCGCACCGGTCGAAGTCGGGATCATGTTAATGGCCGCGGCGCGCGCCCGGCGCAGGTCGGAGTGGGGCGCGTCGAGCAGGCTCTGGTCGTTCGTGTAGCTGTGGATCGTGGTCATCGACCCCTTTTCCACACCAAACGTATCGTGCAGCACCTTCACAAAAGGCGCCAGGCAGTTCGTCGTGCAGGACGCGTTCGAGATGATGTTGTGCTTGGCGGCATCATACATCTGGTTGTTCACGCCGAGGACGATGGTCAGGTCTTCATTGCTGGCCGGAGCCGAAATGATCACCTTTTTCACGGAACCGCGGCGATGCTTGGCGGCTGCCGCGCCGTCGGTGAAGCGGCCGGTGGATTCAATGACGATCTCGGCACCGACGCCGGTCCAGTCGATCTCGGCCGGGTCGCGTACGGCGAAAACTTTGATCGTACGGTCGCCATAATGAATCGTGTCGCCATCCGCCCGAACGTCCATCGGCAGTTGGCCGAGGGTCGAGTCGTACTTCAACAAGTGGGCGAGCGTCTTCGTGTCGGTCAGGTCGTTGGTCGCGACGAATTCAATCTCGGGATTGTTAAGGGCGGCGCGCAACACGTTCCGGCCAATCCGGCCGAAGCCGTTGATGCCTACTTTAATTGCCATGTTCTTGGGTCTCTCCTGAGGGGTATACTTTTCCCTTCCAGTGTAACCTAGGGGCCCGCCAGACCGCTTATTTTGCCGGTTTGGGCCGCGGCGTCGCGTCGCCGTCCTTGGTCAATCCCATCACCCATTTCGCCGCTTCCGTCCACATTTTCTGTACTTGCGGATGCTCCCACGCCTGCGTCGTATGCCCCAGCGTCGATACGAAAACGCGACCCGATCCGTAGTTCCGCACCCACGAAACCGCAAAGTCCTTGTCCGTCCGGTGAACGCCCGGCTTCGTCAGGTCCAGCCCCGCCGTTTCCAGGCTCATCAGCACCCGCACCCGGTCCCGCGAATAATCTCTTAGTTGGTAGATCTCGTCAAAAAGGAAAAATTCGGGAGGAAAATGCGCGGTCACCGGGTGCTCCGGATCCTCGATCACCAGTTTCGCATCGAACTGGTTCCATGGATGAAGGTCAAAGTAGCCACCCACCAACTCGCCGTACTCCGGCCAACTGTAGAGCGTATCCACCCCGCTATGCGCGGCCATGAAACCCTTGCCGTCCTTGCGGATGAAGTCGAGCAACGCCGTCTTTTGCTCCTCGTCCAGATCCAACTCGCCCGACGTGAAGAAGAAAACCGCGTCGAAATAATCCAGGTTCTTCGCGTTCGCGCCCAGCTTCTTCTTCGTGATCAACTCGGTGTCCGTCCGCAGAAACGTGTCCCAAAGACCCGTCTCTTTCCCCAACTTCCAAATCGTCGCCAGGCCCTCCGACGTCGAGTCGTGCTGGAACCCCTTCGACTGGCCAATCGCCAGAATCCGCTTCCGCTTGGGCGCTTCCGGGGTCTGCGCACTTACCAAAATCGCGCCTACAATAAGAGTCAAGAATACTCGCATAGCGCCCCCAGTCTACTAAAATGAAACTCTCTTTTCTCTTCCTCGCCTGCTCCGTCCTGCTGCCCGCGCAGTCCATACGCCCGGCCGATCTGCTGCCGCGCAACGTCACCGTTGACGAGGTCACGTTTAAGGGCCGCACCGCCACGCGGCTCACGGACAAAGCCACCGGCGATCTCCCCGACGGCCAGCGCATCGCAATCCTGAAGGGCATCGAGTTCCAAGACGGTATCATCGAGTTCGACCTCGCCGGCGACCGCGTCCCCGGGGCCTCCGAAGCAGCTCGCGGCTTCACCGGTTTCGCCTTCCGCGTCAGCCCCGATGGCAAAAGCTACAACGCGTTCTACCTCCGCCCGTACAACGGCCGCTCGAAAGATCAGGTGCAGCGCAACCACTCCGCCCAATACATCTCCATGCCCGAATTCCCTTGGCGCAAGCTCCGCGAAACGTTCCCCAAAATGTACGAAGCCTACGTCGACCTCGTCCCCGGCGAATGGACCAAAGTGAAAATCGAAGTCCGCGGCAACACCGCCAAACTCTACGTCCACGGTGCCGAGCAGCCGACTCTCGTCATCAACGATCTCAAAGGCGGCAATCCCAAAGGCGGCCTCGCCCTATGGATCGACCCCTCTAGCCTCTCGCATTTTGCAAACGTTCGAATCTCGAAATAAGATGCGCCTACCGGCCCTCCTCCTCCTCACGGCCAGTGCCGCCTGGGCCCAAAGCCCCGCTGACCTCGAGGCCGTTGTCACCACCGACCTCGGCGCGTTTCGCTTCGCCTTTGCCCCAGAAAAGGCCCCCAAACACGTCGACCAGTTCCTGCTCCGCGCCCGCCAAGGCTACTACAACGGCAGCGCCTTTTTCCGCGTCGTTTCCAACGGCATCATCCAAGGCGGCGACCCCTTGCTGAAGAACCCAAAAACCGCTCGCAACCTTTGGGGCACGGGCGGCCTCAACCTTCTCGCCGACGAATTCAGCGATCTGAAGCATGAACGCGGAACCGTCTCCACCGTTCGCATCCCCGGCAAAACGGGCAGCGACGGCGCTCAGTTCTTCGTCTGCGTCGGGCCACAAATCGCCCTTGATCGCCAGTATTCCGCCTTCGGTCGCGTCACCGAAGGCATGGACGTCGTCGAGAAAATCTCGCAAGTCCCCGCCGGCGAAAACGGCTTCACCACCACGCCCGTTCGCATCCTCACCATTGCCATTGAGCCGAAGAAGGTCGAACCGTTCCTCACCGCCACCCTCGCCGAACTCACCCGCACCGTGGCCCTCAAAACCACTCTTGGCACCCTGAAGATCGCCCTCGAACCCACCTTGGCCCCGGAGCACGCCCGCAATTTTCTGAAGCTCGTCGCCACCGGTTGGTACAACGCGACGCCATTCCACCGCATCGTCCCCGGCTTCGTCGTGCAAGGCGGCATCCCCAATCCGGGCCGCGCGCACCCCGCCGACCGCTGGGTCCGCAACCTCAAAGGCGAGTTCAACCCCGACCGCAAACACGTTCGCGGTACAGTCTCCATGGCCCGCGGCGACGACCCCAACTCCGCCGCCACGTCGTTCTTCCTCATGCTCGGCGACGCCCCGCACCTCGACGGCCAATACTCTATCTTCGGCCGCATCATCGAGGGCCTCGAGATCCTCGAAGCCTTCGAAAAGGAACCCGTCGAAGGGGAAGCGCCCAAGCGCCCCCTCACCATCCTCGAAGCAACCGTCGTTCCTTAATCGATCAAGCCCTTTCGCACCGCAAACCGAACCAGCTCCCCCGTCGAATGCAGGTTCAGCTTTTCCATAATCCGCCCCCGATGCGCGTCCACCGTGTACACGCTCAGATTCAGCACCCCCGCCACGTCCTTGTTCGTCTTCCCCTCGGCGATCATCTGCAGCACCTCCCGCTCCCGGCTGCTTAGCAGATCCAGCGGATCCGACACATGCTTCCGATAATCGGTCAACACGGCGTCGCTAACGGCCGGGCTCAAATACCCCTCGCCCTTCGCCACCGCCCGCACCGCCGTCAAAAAATCCACATCAATCGAATCCTTCAACAGATATCCCCGTGCGCCCGCTCGCAAAATCTCCCGCACGTACACGGAATCCTTGTGCATGCTTAGCGCCAACACCCGCGTCTGCGGCGACGTTTCCAGCAGCCTCCGCGTCGCCTCAATCCCGTTCAGCTCCGGCATCGCCACGTCCATCACCACCACATCCGGATGCAACTCCGCCGCCTTGGCGATCGCCTCGCGGCCATTGCCCGCTTCCCCCACAATCTCCATATCGGCTTGCGCAGCCAGGATCATGCGAAATCCCTGCCGCACCACCGCGTGGTCATCGACCAACAAGATTCTGATGTTTCGTGTACTCATCGGGCAGTGTCTCCGCACGCGGTGATTTCACCGGCACGGCCGCGTCAATCTCCAATCCCCGCGCTCCGTTCTGGCGCAGCGTAAACTCGCCGCCAACGCCGCGGGCTCGGGCGCGCATTCCGGTCAAGCCCATGCCCTTCCGGCCGTCGACCGCCTGGGTAGCTTGTCCCACTCCATTGTCGCCGATTCGCAGCCGCGCATTCGCCCCGTCCAGACGCAGCGATATCGTCACCTGCGTCGCGCCCGAATGCCGCGCCACATTCGTCAACGCCTCCTGGGCAATCCGGAATAGATGTGTCTCCGTCTCGTCCGGCAGCCGCTGGCCTAACTCCGCCTTGCACTCCACCTCAATCCCCGTCCGCTGCTGAAACCGCTCCGCCAGCCATCGCAGACTCGCATCCAGCCCGAAATCGTCCAAAATCGTCGGCCGCAGCAGTTGCGACATCTCCCGCACGTTCTTGATCGATTCATCCACCAACTGCAAGCAATCGGTCAGCCGCGCCCCGGCCGCCTCGTTCTGTAAAGCTACCAGATTGGCCTTCACCGCCGTTAGCGATTGCCCCAACTCATCATGCAGCTCATGCGAAAACCGCCGCGCCGTCGTCTCCTGGTTCTCCAACATATGCCACGAAACCCGGCTTAACTCCCCCGCCTGCCATTCCATTTTCCGCGACAACTGCGCCGTCATCCGCACGGTAAACACCGCAATCACTAGCGCCAACAACAACCCCGCCCCCAACAACATCACGGCCTGCCGCACCAGCGTCCTCGAATTCGCATCCAGAACCTGCTGCGCAAACCCGCTCCGCACTGTCCCACTCGCAATCAGCCGCTGCACAATCTCAATCACCTCTTCATGCCGCTCCAACAAGTCATCCGAAAGCAGCACGCTCTCGGCATCCTCCAGCGCCAACACCCGCCGAGCCTCCCCCGAAAACGCCCCCGCCGTCCGCCCCAGCTCTTTCCACAACGCCTCGTCCGGAGTCCCCGCCCCAGCCTTCACCACCTGCTCCATCGCCACGTCCGCTTCGTTCAACTGCGACAGAATTTCGTTCCGGTCCACCGAATTCGGGTCCTTGCTCAGGTTGTTGAACACCGCCTGCAGTGCGCCCTGCTCCCGATGCACCTCATCCACCAACCGCGCCGTACTTACCTGCTCCCCCACCAGCCGTTGCGCCGACTCCTGAATCACTTTCGCATTCCGAACACCAATGAATCCAGACGCCAAAAGCATCAGAATCACCAGCCCAAACCCGGACACGAGCACGCCCTTAATGCTTCGATCCGTGATCCGATCAAACATACCCTAAGCCTATCTCATTAAAACTCCCTAAAAATCAACAACTTGCCGTATACCCCAAATTGGGGGGCCAGAATAGCCTGCCGGGGCTATGCGCAATCCCTATCGGGTTCGTGCAGAATGAGGGAGTAAGGTTTCGCCCGCAACGGCTGACCGAGCAATTCAAGGAGATCCTAACATGAAAAAATTTGCGATCCTGGCCCTCGCGGCCGTTGTGTCCCTTTCGCTGACCTCTGCCTTCGCTGGTTCGGCCAACGACGAGAAGAAGAAAGAAGAGACCCCCAAGAAGAAGAAGAAGAAGAAGGACGCGGACCCCAAGTAGTTTTGGGTTTCTAAACCTTTCGAAAAACGCGGACTTCTCGGAGTCCGCGTTTTTTGTTTACTGCAACGATATCCCCGTCATCACCAGCCCAACCACCACAATCACCCCCGCCGATACCACCGGCACCGCCCGAAACAGCCGACTCTCCCGCCAGCCACTCACTTCCGGCAACAAGTTCTTCGCGTAAAGCACCGCCGCCCCAATCGCCATCAACACGCTCGCCAACCCCAAGCTGAACGCCACCAGCAGCAACAACCCAAATCCCGTCCGCTGCACCGAAATCGCCGAAAGCAACAGAATCAACGCCGACGGGCACGGCACCATCCCCCCACTCACCGCCAACGCCACCAGCGACCCCCCGCTCACTTCGTCCATCTCGTGCGAATGGCCATGGTCCAACACCCCCGTCCGCTGCAAGAGCAACCAAACCCCCACCAGCACAATCGAAGCGCTCGAAACCACCCCCAACGTCTTCACGAGCTGCGCCGCCATCACGTACTGCGATAAATACAACGTCACCATGCCCAACCCAAACACGCTGATTGTATGCGTCAACGTCACCATCCCCCCCAGCAGTATCGCGTGCCGAAAGGTCCCCCGCGCCCCGACGAGATACGCCGCCACGATCGTCTTCCCATGCCCCGGCGCCATCGCATGCATCGCCCCAAACCCAAACGCCACCAGCAAGCCCACCACCATCAACCCGCCCGAAATCTCCTCCTTTCCCAGCAATTCGCTCAAATAATCGCCCTTGGCCACCTCCCCCCGCGTCGGCACCGCCCCCGGAGCCGCCACCGGCTCCCGATTCACCGGTTGCTCCACCGGAGCCACCTTCACCGGCTCCACGGCAGCCACCTTCACCGGCTCCACGGCAGCCACCTTCGCCACCGTCCAAGCCAACTCCGCCCGCAAATCCTGCGGGGGAGCCGCCGTCGCGTCTTCCGGATATTTCGTCAACCCCGCGCTCCGCCCCACCGCCCCCTGCGATGCCCGCGTCAAGCTCAC
>JANODS010000888.1:0-1791 GCA_031412835.1 Acidobacteriota bacterium
TCGCCGGCTTGATGCAGCAGTTTTGGCCCGAAACGGAGCAATTCCCCAACGGCTCCGCGATCTTTGTATTCGCCCTGCCGGAGCAAAAGAGATGAAGCTTCCCCTAGCGGCGTTCCTCCTACCCGCCCTCCTCCTCGCCGACCAAGCCGGAACCAGCCTGGGCACCTCGGCCGTCGTCGCCCGCGGCGACAAGCTCTTCGCCCAGGGCTGCGCCGTCGGCTACTGCCACGGCTCGGCCGGTGCCGCCGCCCGCAGCCCCCGCCTCCGAGGCCGTACGTTCGAAAAGGATTACCTCGTCAAGGTCATCCGCGACGGTATCCCAAACACCGCCATGCCCGCCTGGGGCGACCGTCTTACCGACGAAGATATCAACGCCCTCGTCGCCTATACCCAGAGCCTCGCCACTGCTACCGCCGAAGGCCCCGCCCCCTCGGAAACCGCCAGCCTCGCTCCGCCCGTCGCGATTAAGGATTCCGAACTCGCGGCCGACGTCCGCCAGGGCAGGGAACTCTTCTACGATCCCCAACGCCTCCAGCGCTGCTCCAACTGCCATCGCGTCCAAGGCATCGGCACCCCCGTCAGTTCCGACCTTGCAAAACTCTCCCGCGCCCAACTCGCCGCCGAAGCCGTCAACGCCCTCAAATACGGTCGACCCCGTCGCGTCAGAGGCATCGTCACCAAAGATGGCGACCGCTTCCCCGCTATATTGATCGAACGCGGCCCGGTCGAAACGCGTATCTACGATCTGAAGGCGATTCCCCCCGTGCAACGAAACTTGCTGACCAGCGACATCCAGTCCATCCAATCGCAAAGCGGCTGGCGTCACTCCCAAGCCGTCCAAAGCTATTCGACCGACGAACTAAAGTCGGTCTGGACCTTCATCCGTTGGGCCGCCGAAAGGAAGTAATGGATAGCTGCATCACCGTCAGCGGCCTGCGAAAAAGCTACGGCGATGTCGAAGCCGTCCGCGGCATCGACTTCGAGGTCGCCCAAGGTGAAGTCTTCGGCCTCCTCGGCCCCAACGGGGCAGGGAAGACCACCACCATCGAAATCCTCGAAGGCCTCCGCACCCGCTCCGCCGGCGAAGTCCGCGTCCTCGGCTTCGATCCCGCCATCGATGTCCGCGCCATCAAAGACCGCATCGGCGTCTGCCTCCAAGCCACCAACCTCCCCGAAAAAATCCGCCTCCACGAAGCGATGACGCTCTTCGCCTCTTTCTACTCGCGCAACGTCGACGGCGACAAACTCCTCGCCCGCCTCCAACTCACCGAAAAGCGCAACGCCTTCTATTCCACCCTCTCCGGCGGCCAAAAGCAGCGCCTCGCCTTGGCCCTCGCCATGATCAACGATCCCCAATTGATATTCCTCGACGAACCCACCACCGGCCTCGATCCGCAAGTCCGCAGCGAGATCCACAAGCTCATCGTCGAACTCAAAGGCAACCACAACAGCCTCATTCTAACTACCCACTACATCGAAGAAGCCGAGCGCCTCTGCGACCGCGTCGCCATCATTGACAAAGGGCAGATCGTCGCCCTCGGCTCCCCCGCCGCCCTCATCGCTCAAACCTTCGGCACCTCCATGATCGAAATCCAACTCGACCGACCCATGGAAGGCGAGCCCCCCCTCCAGCCCGACGAAAAGCTAACCACTGACGCCGCCCGCATCAGCCTGAAAATCTCCTCCCCCCGCCCCCCTCGCACCATCGTCGAAATCGTCAAATGGATCGACCAGGCCGGCCTCGGCCTCGTCGACATTCATCTAAAGCGTCCCACCCTGGAAGACGTCTTT
>JANODS010000889.1:0-2106 GCA_031412835.1 Acidobacteriota bacterium
TCGACGTGGGTTCCATCGGATCGCGAAATTTGCTCGAGTTGGCTCGGGCTTCGAACGCCCGCTACCTGGTGACTTCTACTTCCGAGTGTTACGGCGATCCGCTGGAACATCCGCAGACGGAGGGCTACTGGGGCAACGTGAACCCGGTGGGTCCGCGGAGCTGTTACGACGAGAGCAAGCGCTTCGCCGAGGCGATGACGATGGCCTATCATCGGCACTACGGCCTGCGGACGAATATCGCTCGAATCTTCAATACTTACGGCCCTCGGATGCAACTGCGGGACGGGCGGGTGGTGCCGGCGTTTCTCGAACAGGCGCTGAGCGGACAGCCGATGACGGTGTTCGGCGACGGGTCGCAGACGCGCAGCTTTTGCTACGTCAGCGATCTGGTCGAAGGCCTCTATCGACTTTCGCAAAGCGATGAGGTCTATCCGGTAAACGTGGGCAACCCGGCGGAGATGACGATGCTCGAATTCGCGGAGCGGATTCAGCGGTTGACGGGCACGGGTTCGTTGATCGTGTTTGAACCGTTGCCAGAGGATGACCCCAAGCGGCGTCGGCCGGATATCAGCAAGGCGAAACGGGTGCTGGGCTGGGCGCCCGTGGTGTCGTTGGAAGATGGCCTGCGGGAAACGATCACTTATTTCAAATCGTTGGGCTGAACCCAGACGCGGCCCGCGGCGGCTTTGCCTAACGGCACCTCGCGGGTACCGATGCGGAGCGTGATGGTCGCGTCGTAGTTTCTGGCGAGCATCTGGAGCGAGGCCGATGGGCGAATGCCGAGCGCGTCGAGGAACTCGAGGAGATTGCGATCGCGTTCGAAGACGCTGATGACGGTGGCGGACTCGCCCGGCTTCAACTCGTCGAGCGGGGTGAAGCCGCGGGCTCGGCGCTGCTCCTGCGTTTCGAGCCGGAGCCCGTGGCCATGAGGGCACTCGGCGTCGGCACCTAACTTTTCGGCTAATTTCGACTCGAATTCCGCAGAGACGGCATGTTCAAGCTGTTCGGCCTCGTCGTGGACGCGGTACCACTCCATGCCGAAGATTTCGGCGAGCATTCGCTCGATCAGGTAGTGCCGACGAAGAAGGCGGTTAGCGATTTCGCGACCGGCCGGGGTGAGGCCAATGCGCCCTTCGGCTTCGACGACGATGCAACCGTCGCGTTTCAACCGTCGGATCGCCATGGTGACCGCGGGCGGAGACACGTCCAGCCAGCGGGCTAACGTGGCCGCGATGACGACTTCGCCGTCGGCTTCAGCCTCGGCGATCGCCTTCAGGTAATTCTCTTTCGAGATCGTGATCTGCAACGATTTTATTGTAGCGGCCCCGGGCCGCTGCTATCCTTTGGAGATCGTGATTACCGTCACCCGAATTCTGGCATTGAGCGCGGCCTTGGCCGCGGGTTTGTTGGCGCAAGATAAGGTCGTTCTGCTTTCGAACGAAAAGGTCGACCTGATGGGGATCCATCGAATCAAAGGAGAGGCGATTGAAAACTCTCAAGTGATGGATCACCTTTTCTACTTGACCGACGTGAACGGCCCCCGACTGACCGCTTCGCCGGGATACGATAAGGCCGCCGAATGGGTGAAGAAGCGGTTGGAATCGTTCGGCGTTGCGGACGTGAAGTTTGAGAAATGGGGTGGGTTTGGTCGGGGCTGGGCTTATTCGAAATTCTCGGCTCAGTTGGTGGATCCGACCTACTCGCCGCTGATTGGCTATCCGAACGCGTGGACGGGTGGGACGAACGGGCCAGTTACCGCGGAAGTCGTGATGGCGACGTTGCGGACGGATGCCGATCTGGAGAAATGGAAGGGCAAGCTGAAGGGGAAGATTGTGATTTCTGATCCGCCGCGCGAGGTGGGGCTGCATACGCTTGCTCGCGGACGCCGTTACGACGACGCGGCGTTGGCGGCGGAATCGATGGCGATGGACCCGGCTCCGTCGGGCGTGTTTGGCTTGCCGACGGCAGCGATGCGGAATCTGCCTTCTGGCGCGGACGGCCAGCCGATGACCCGGGAGCGGATTCTAGCGTTTCGGAAAAAGTATCATCAGTGGCTAGTTGATGAAGGCGTCGCGGGGTTGGCAGTGCCAGGCGGCCGAGCCGAAG
>JANODS010000890.1:0-2768 GCA_031412835.1 Acidobacteriota bacterium
TTTTATCCGGACGGTCGTCCGACGCAGAGAATTGGGATTGTTCCCGATATGGAAGTGCTGCCGACGATCCAGGGAATCCGCGCGGGGCGAGATGAGTTGGTGGAGGAGGCGCTGCGAATTATTCGGGCGCTCTAGTCCACTTTTCTCGAGTCGATGGAGGGAACGGTCGCGCGTGTCTGATTTGTGTTGATGACGGCGATCCAGATGGAAGCCAGAGCTCGGTTGGGTGGTTGGTTGGGGCGGGTGGCGCTTCGCGCCAGCGTATGCGGACGCGGCGGGTTTGGTGGACTGAAATTCTTGTTCATGCCGAACCCCCTGCGAACCGATATGGGTCGGTATATGCGTTGGCGGATCAGTCTTCTATTGATGATCTTGTGTGGCCGGGTGTCCGCCCAGAAAGAAACCGACCTGGACCGTCGGCCTGATCTGGTCACCGACCGACCGGGCTTTACGGAACCGACCCGCAGATGAACGTGAGTTGGTCTAAGAATCTGCGCGGGGGATTTAATGTGGGAGGGTCCGACCTCAACAGCGAAAGGATGACCGTAAATTCTGGACGAGCTCTAACTAGGCACCAATGCAGTCACATCCCACCCCACCGGTCGCCCCTCCTCCAAACTCAAATTCACCGCCAAACTCGGCCCCGCCGTCCGATACCCAAACAACGCATCCTCAAAAAACGGCTTCCTCGTCTTCACGGCGGTCAAGAAGTTCCGCATGTGCTCATAATGCGCATTATGATCCCGCGGCGGCGTGTATCTATCCTGCCGCCCGGGTCGCATCCCATCCGCTGTTGACTTACTAACTGGATACTTCTTCCGATACTCCGCCACATACTCCCGCCGTGTCTTCTCCGCAAAGGTATCCACCGTATAACCCGGCTCCGTCTCTCGCGGCGTCTGATCGATCGTCACCCCGCTCATCGTCGCCTCCATCGTCCCTTCGCTGCCCACAAACTTCAACCCAAACCGCTCCGGCGGCGCCGCCCCACTCGCCAAATTCACCCGCAGCGCAAACGTGAACCCCGGATAATCCATCATCGCTAACACCACATCCGGAGCATCCCGCCCGTCTTTCCAGTACCGCACCCCACCCGTCGCATACACCCGGCTCGGCCCCGTGCTCCCCGTTGCAAAGTGCAGCCCCGTCAACAAATGCACGAACAAATCGCCAGCCACCCCCGTCCCGTAATCCTTATAATTCCGCCACCGAAACAGCCGCACCGGTTCAAACGCCCGCTTCGGCGCGTTCCCCAAAAAAGTCTCCCAATCAATATTCGCTTCCGTCGCATCCGTCGGCAAACTGTACTGCCAAGCCCCAATCGCCGTATTCCGATCCAGCCACGCTTCGACCAAATTCAACTCCCCCAGCGCCTTCTGTTGTAGCAAATCGCGCGCTTTCGCAAACACCAGCGAACTCGCATACTGGCTCCCCACCTGCAGAATCCGCCCCGTCTCCCGCTGCGCCGCAATCAACCTTGGGCCCTCGGCAAATTTATGCACCATCGGCTTTTCGACGTACACATCCTTGCCCGCCCGCAACGCCGCCTCCGCAATCGCCGCATGCCAATGGTCCGGCGTCGCCACAATCACCGCATCCACGTCCTTCCGCGCCAACACCTCGCGATAATCCCGCGAAGTATAAACATGGCTCCCCCACCGCTCCTTCGCCCGGTCCAACCGCCCCTGATAGATATCCGCCACTGCGGTCAATACCGCCTCGCCCGACCGCAGCGCATCCTCCACGTCCCCCGTCCCCATCCCCCCCGCTCCAATCAACGCTAGCCGAATCATCCGATTGCCCTCGCCGCAAACGTCTCCGCGTCCCAAGTGAACGCCTTCTTCTCAAACACGCTCCGATTCGAAAGCAGCGCCGGACCCGCCGCCTGCAACCCAAACCGCGCATCCTCCACCACTGGCTTCCGACTTTTCACCGCCTGGAAGAAATTCCGGTGATGGTCCAAATGGTCGCTATATCCCCGCTCCGGTCGATACGTATCCTGCGCCACCGGTCGCATCGAATCCATCGAAGGCCGCAGCGGAGGAAACTGGGCCCCATACGTCCGCAGAAACTCCTCCTGCACCTTCTTCGTGAACGTATTAATCGTATACCCCGGCTCCGTCTCCCGAGTCACCCGGTTCACCGTCACCCCGCTGTCCACCGTCATAATCCCTTCGCTTCCTACAAACCGAAAACCGCTCGTCTCCCCCGCGCCATTCACGAAATTCACTCGCAGCGCCAAGTTAAACGCCGGCATCTTCCCCCGGCTCGGATAGTCATACATCCCCAACATGACGTCCGGCACGTCCCGACCGTCTTTCCAATATCGTAACCCGCCCGTCGCATACACTCGACTGGGCCCCTGCGCCCCTGTAATGAAGTGCATTCCGCTAAACAAATGCACAAACAAATCCCCGGCCACCCCCGTCCCATAGTCCTGATAGTTGCGCCACCGGAACAAACGAATCGGCTCAAACGGCCGCTTCGGCGCCGCCCCCAAAAACTGGTCCCAATCAACATTCGCCGGCGTCGCGTCCGGTGGAATCGAATACTGCCAAGCGCCAATCGCCGAATTCCGATCCCACCAAGCTTCGACCAAATTCAACTCGCCAATCGCCCCGCTCTCGAGCAACTCTTTTGCTTTCGCATACACCACGCTAGAAACCCGCTGCGAACCCACCTGCAGGATTCGCCCGCTCGCCTTTGCCGCCGCCACTAACTGGATCCCCTCCTCCACTTTCTGTACCATCGGCTTTTCGACGTAAACG
>JANODS010000891.1:0-2360 GCA_031412835.1 Acidobacteriota bacterium
CCTAGTCGACGATCAGCGTCACCAGAACCTCCTTGGGCGAATTGGTGGCTTCGGCCGCGGTAACGCGGATGAGGCTGTTGTAGGTGCCGGGTGCCAGGGTGCGGGGGGCGACCTCGACGCGGAGATTGGCCGGGATCTGCGCCACGCCCGGGTTGATCATGACCCAGGAGCCGGTGGCAACCGCGGCCTCGAACCGGATGGGTTTCGCGGTCGCGGTGACGGAAAGAACCTGAGGCAGCGGCATAGACCCGCCTCTTGTGAACCGGAAGACCAGCGGCCTTTTCGTCCTCACCGAAAAGTGAATTATGTTCAACCTTCCGTGAAGACGAATTGGCAGACATCACGCTGCCGACAGAACTTATTTCGCGGACTTCGCGGCAGCCGGGGTAGCCGTGGCTTTCTTCGGCGCGGCGGAAGTGGGAGCCGTGGGACCTGCACCACCGCCCTTCAAAAGCGGCAGCAGCACGTCCCGCAAATTCTTCTCTTCGTTCTCGAAAAACTTGTCGCCACCGGGGTATTGATGACGAATGATACCCTTGCGGTCGATCACCACCAACTGCGGCATCAACATGCTCATCATCACCGGGTGGGCTAGAAATTGCATCGCCGCGTCGCGATGAGAGTGGCCAATCGGATAGGTGAGATTAAACTGTTTCGCGTAGTCGGCGATCAGCATATTCGCCATTTCGTTGATTGCGATCCCGACGGGCTGGAACCCCTGCGGGCCAAGCTCCTTATAGAGCTTCTGCATATTTTGCGACGCTTTTTGGCAGTGGGGGCAAGTGGTCAGCAAGAATTCGACCGCGACAACTTTGCCGCGGAACTTGCTGAGCAGTTGCTCCTGTCCGGTGGCAGACTTAATGACGAGTTCCGGCGCAGGGCGCGGATCCGCGGCAGAAAGCACCGAAGTCAGGGCAAGCAACAACAAAGAAGTCTTCATGATAATCATATTAACGCATCCCTACGGAAACCACGACGCGATCCGCCCGCTGTTCGATTCGCCCGTGTTCCGTTTTTTGCTTCGTTTGGAGGGCGGCGAAATCAGCCGCGGCCTCCGCACTGTTGAAAGCAACCGTATATTGCAGCAGCGGTGCTCTGGTCTTTTTGTTTTCGGAGACTCGAAACTGCCCCCCGCGCCAAGTAGCGGCCCGGTCGAGGGAAGTGGCTGGATCCCCGAATTGCTTGAACATCACCATACAATCGAACTCCCCCAGCGTGCCTTCAACCAGCACCTTGTGGGTCTTCAGCGCGGCCTCCAACTCGACTGGCACCGGCTTCACGTCATTGAAATATTTCTCCACATGGAGGATCTGCTGAGTAGTCGAAGGTGGGCGCCGGAACACCTCGCCGAAGCCGCTGTTTCCCAGCTTTTCGATTACTTGGGCGTTAAAAACGAACCCCCGCGAATAAGGGAAAAGCAGACTCTCGCGGATGTACACCGGCGCGTTCGTCAGCTCCGGATACTGCGACAATCCCGACTCCCCCATGTTCGCCATCATTTTCACGAGGCCGGGGTCGGTCCGCAGACTCTGGCCCATTTTTGAGCCCATGATCTCGTACATGAGCCACTGCGCCTGCCCTTCCATCACGGCCAGCCGAGCCGTCGCCGCGTCGTCCGTTTTACCCTTCCGAATGAACCGCCCGAGGTTGAAATGCTGATCGGCCAAAGCGTGCGCCAATTCGTGCGTCAGCACGAAACGCTGCGTCGATTCCGGCGCGCTTTCCAGAATAAACATCTTCTTCTTGCGGTAGTCGTAGAACGCCGCCGCCTGCTCGGTCAGCAGCGATACGGTCGAGCCCTTCAAGTCGTAATCGGCCGGGATGAACCCAAAAAGCCGCAGCGTGAGCGTCTCCACGCGAAGCTCCTCATCACTGACGGTTTCTTTGATCCTGGTCTCCAGAAACGCCTTCAGCTTCGCCTTGCTGATGAACGCACGGTCCACCCTCGCCTTCATCGGCAAGCCCGTGGTGGTCGCCAATTCCTTCATCGCGGGATCGATCTCCGCAAACAGATCGGTCTGCGCCGCTAGCCCCGGGACCAGCAAAAACGCCAATAAACCGAGCTTCATGGGATGATTGCCGTCACGTCGAGAATCGGAACGGTCTGCGGATCAGCGGGCGGCGACGTCACCGCGCTGACCTTCACGCCAGCCTCGTTCTTGCTCTGTAGTCCTAGAATTACGTGATCGTGCCGCGTCGATAGGTTATAGATCTTGTTGATCCCGTCGATCTCGAACCGCCATCGTCCGTCCTGCGTCACGGGCTTGCCCTTCACGATTACGGTCGCGTCGCCGGGCCGAAACCCGATGCCTTTGATGGCATCGCGCAACTGCTCCAGCGTCACCTTGTTTCCGGGTTGC
>JANODS010000892.1:0-1626 GCA_031412835.1 Acidobacteriota bacterium
GTTCGGCAGTTGGAGCGACCGTTCGTTGATGCCGTCGCCGCGGATGGGCAGGCCCAGTTCGGCGGCAAAATGCGTGGCTTTACCGAGGATTTCGCCGGCTTGCGAGCCGACGGGGCCGATCATGAGAATCAGAGAACCGGCGTGACGGAGAGCGAGATAGAGCGCCCGCAAGGCCGCGATGGTGCTTTTTCCGACCTGGCGCGAGGTAACTACGATGACGCGGGAAGCGGCGCAACTGAGTATCTCGGCTTGCTTGGGATCGGCCATGAAGTTGAGCGCTTTTTGGGCCCAGATTACAGGGTCGGCTGAGAGGCAGAGATCGGGTGTACCCGTCGCCTCGGACACGCTTCTGGCGGGTAGCCGGGGAAACGACCTTTGCATTTGAGATGGTATTGGCACGACTTAGGCCGCAATCGGAGGCTTGACCCGACCAAAGCGGACGAGTAAATCCTCAACATCGTAATTCGGGGCCACACGGCGCATAACTTCCTTATCTTCCAAGAAGTTAAGAACATAGGCCGGAGGCACAAAGCTAGGTTCCTTTTTTGCCCGGTCGGCTAGACCCAGCAGTTCGGCGACGACTTCCGGCGTCGGCCCGGGTTCCTCCAGCGAATTCGTGTCGGCGGAGATATCAACGGGTTCCGGCGGCTGTAACGGGAACAACTTTCTGGATTGCGCCAAGAGCTTCATCAGCTTTTCGTAGGCCTGCAAATGGGCCTTTTTGTTTCGCTCGATGGTGCGGAAAAGTTCCCTTTGCGTGATGGACCGTTTGTGACCGTTGAGAAACTGGGTGTCCACGTCGATATCGGGATACTCCCGGAGGACGGTATCGAGTTCTTCCTGCATGGCTCTGGTGTAGAGCGACGTGTTTCGATCGAAGCTGAACATTTCGGAGGTCATGCGGCGGACATAGCCTTGTTCGACCTCGGAATCTGGTTTGAACTTACGGTAGTGCGCTTGAAGACCTCGTAAGTATTCTTCTCGATTGTCGGAAGAGATCAAGTTATAGAAAGACGGCAGATCCCCTTTGTGTAACTCGACGTGGAGACCGGTTGTAATCGCGTTCATGGAGCTGCGATACTTGCCGTCGGGTGAAATAGGTCCCTTGCTTTTGCGACCGTTTTGCCGAGAAGCTTCGGCACGGCGTTTTTTCTGTTCATCCGTTGTTTCGGTGGACATAAAATTCTCCTTTGGAAATGGAAAAGGCGCTCGTCCGAACCGCTGTCGAGCAGCAGATTTGGAGGAGCGCCTCGCACTAAAAACCTAGCACAGGGGTGTCAAGGAATTGGCGTTGAGGAGGAGGTTGCTTGGGGGTGCTTGTGTTGCAAGCAATCGACTTAGATGGTGGAAAATAAACCTGAATGATCTGTGAACGACTCCGTTCCGGCGTTCGAAATCTCGAGTTTTGCCCGTTGCGTGGCGGAAGTGAGCCAAGGTGGAAGGCAATTTGATGAAGGACGATTCCGGCGGGATCTCGACAACCGGAGAAGAATCCGGGAGTGATCGTACTGATTCGGCGCTACACTGGTGCCGTGGCGAATTTGACTTTAGTGATTTCAGACGGCATCTTGCCGCAAGGCCAAAATTCGCCCTTCCCTCAAGATGCCGTCTGAAATCACTAAAGTC
>JANODS010000893.1:0-5265 GCA_031412835.1 Acidobacteriota bacterium
ACCCCGTCCGGCGTTGTGAACGCACTCTCAACTGCGGCGGAAAGCAGCAAATGGGCCAGCAGGCCGAACATCACATCCCCCTCCCGTTGCTCCGCCCCTCGTCCTGATACCTCTTCAGCATCCCCGCCAGCCGCGCCACAATCTCCGGATGCCGCCGATACAAATTCACCCTCTCCCCCGGATCCGTCTTCAAGTTATACAGTTGCCCCGCCGCATCCGGCTCCGAAATCGGCGGCTCCGGCGCAATTATCGCATAGTTGCCGTCCCCCGCGCCCTGATGCAATAGCATCTTCCAATCCCCCGCCCGAATCGCAAACGCCCCATCCGAAGAATGATGCACCGTCCCCTCCCGAATCGGCCGCTTCCCCCTCTTCCCCAACAACGCCGGCAGCATGTTGTAACTATCCTCCCCCGCATTGCTTGGCAAAGTCGCCCCGCTCATCGCCGCCGCCGTCGCCATCAAATCGGTCAAACAAAGCGTCTCCGTACTCGTCGCGCCCCTCGGAATCTTCCCCGTCCACCGAGCTACAAACGGGACCCGATGTCCCCCCTCCCAGTTGTCCCGCTTCAGTCCCCGCAACGTCCCCGCCGCATGATGCCCAAACTCCTGCCGCACCTCCCGCACACATATCTCCGGGCCGTTATCACTCGTGAAAATGATCATCGTATTCTCGCCCATCCCCAATCGGTCCACCGTCCGGATCAGTTCGCCCACCACCCAATCAGCCTCCATCACGAAGTCCCCATAAATTCCCACCCCGCTCTTTCCCCGGAACTCCTTCGCCGGCAAAATCGGCATATGCGCCGCGCACATCGCGTGATATAGAAAAAACGGCTGCTCCGGATGCTCCTTCGCATGCTCCTCCAAAAACCGCACCGACGCCTCCTTCAGCGTCACATCCACCGTCGTCAAATCGAATCCCGGAGACCGCATCCCCGGCCGATACTCCGTCATCGGCTCACCCTTCTCAAACTCGCCCCCGGGCTCCGCAATCGTCGGCTTCCCCACCGTCCCCCGGTTCTCGATGTACGAGTAAAGGTAGTCCGTCGTCGGGCACGCCGCGTTGCCAAAAAAATAATCAAACCCCCTATCCACCGGCCCGCCCATAATGGGCTTCGAAAAATCAATCTTCCCGGCCTCGCGAATGTGCCCATCCCGCGGCGTCACAATCTCCCCATCCGTCTTCGTAAACGTCATCCCCACATGCCATTTACCCACCGCCGCCGTCCGATAACCCTGCTGCCGCAGCATCCCGGCCACCGTCATGCGACCCTCTTCAATCATCGTCGGCGAATACGCCAACAGCACCCCCCGCTTCAACCATCCCCGCCAAGCATACCGCCCCGTGAGCACCCCGTATCGAGTCGGGCTGCAAACCGCCGACGGCGAATGAGCATCCGTAAACCGAATCCCCTCCCGCGCCATCCGGTCAATGTTCGGAGTCGGAATCTTCGACCCCGCATGGAAACACCCCACGTCCCCGTAGCCAATATCGTCCGCCAGGATGAAGATAATGTTCGGCCGCTTCTGCGCCGCTCGAGCCACACCGGGAACCGCGCCGCCCGCCGCCTTCAAAAAGTCTCTCCGTTGCAAGTGTCGATTACTCCTATTGAAAGTGCACCGACGTGCCGCTGTAAGTCTCCCAGATGATCGACCCATGGTCCAACCCCGTCGCCGTAAATCGCGCCGGAAGCGTAAAATGCTGCACGAGCAAGCTCCCCGTCGGAATATTCAGCGGCGCAATCGACATACTGGGCACCATCGAAGCCAGCACATCCCGCGGCACCGTATACCGCCCCACCTCCGACCGTTCCGTACACCCGAACGACGTAAAAATCTCCGCGTTCGCCCCCGAAAACGAGCCCCCCTGAATCACCACGAATCCCCCCGGAGCCCCGCCCCGCCAAGTCACCGTCAACGGTTGCGACCGGCTCACCGTCGAAATCGTCGTATGCTCGTTCCAAACCATCGGGTTGTTCGCGACCACCGTCGCCTCGGCCGCCCCCACATCTGCCCCGCCCGGTGCCTGAAACCGAAAGGTCCCTCCCGCGGCCGGAATAATTAACTGCGCACCCGCCGTCGCATCACTCACCGAAAACACGAAATTCGAAGTCTGCTGCCTGGCCAGCGTCCGCGTCGTCCCGTCCGGCAGCGTCAACGTAACCGCCGGCCCCGCATCCAGCCGCTTCAGGATCGGCGAAACAAACGGACTCTGCGTCCGCCAAGTCGTCACCACACAGCCCGGGTTCGCAAACCCGCCCACCGAACCCCAGTTACTCGAATCAAATGGCGTGTATCGTAAGAACTGCGCCGTAGCCGAATCCTGAGTCACCATCCGAGCCGGTTGTCCACCAAAACTCGGCGTATAGGAAAGGAATCTTGCCAAATAGAACCATCCGAGACTAACCTCCGTCTTCCCCGTCCCCAACAGGCGCTCGACATCGGCGCTTGCCGTAAACCAGTCCGTACAAACCCGCCCCGTCGCCGCCACGGGAATCGACGAGAAGTTACTCATGAAGTTACCCGTCTTCGCGTACACCGAAGCGTAACAACCCGAAACCCCTTCCGGAATCTCCACCGCGATCTGATCCAGCCCCGGATAGGTAGAACGGCCATGATAAATCACCTTCGCCTGCTTGTTTCCTATATAGAACTCGAACGGAACGCTGGCCAGGTTCTGCGGCGCCGCGATTGGTCGAGTCTCGTCGTTCGGATCCGGTCCCTGCCCGGTGCCCCAGAAATACACGATTTGTCCAGGGTTTGCGGCATTCGTGGGCGTGATGTACTGATAGTCCAAATCGTAAACGGCCGCATTCCCCAGCCCATTCCCGCCCAGCGTCAGAATCCCAAAAGCGCTCTGTACCACGGTCAACGCAAACGTCGCGCTCGTCTGGCCATTGTAACTAACCGTCATCCCTCCCGCGCCCACCGGCGTCGCCGACGGAAGGATCGCCGCAATCTGCCCCGCCGACACGTAATAAGGAATAGCTTCCGTAGTCGTCCCGCCCACTGTGATCTTAATCGATACTCCGCCGAGGTTGCGGTTCAGCGCCGGGCTAAAACCCTGCTGCTCCAACGTCGCGGGCCCCAATCCCGTCCCGTACAAGGTGAAGATGCATCCCTGCGCGATCGCGTAATTCGGCGTCCCCGGAATCAGATAGCTGTAGTTATTCTGGATTCCCGTAATCCGTGGCTGTGCCACCGCGATTCCGGCAAAAAGAAGACTCAACGGAACAAGAAAGATCAGGCGTCTCATGGCGCTCTCCGATGGCCCATATTCTACACCGAATCGCCCTGTTGCCCAAAAAATCTCAAATAGGGCAAAAATACCTCGTTCGTCATGCACCGTTTTGACCATCGTCTGCACTATACCGTGCAAGAGGACAAATTATTATGGCTAAACCCAAGAATCCCCCCAAGAAAGCTATGGAAGACCCACCGGTCTCCATGGAAAGCCTGAAAACCTTCGTTCGCTCCCGCGGTGTAGACTTCCTGCGCGACCCGAACATCTCGTCCATTGGCATTGGCTACAAGGTCAAAGCCGGGAAAATGACCAACGAAATTAGCGTCCAATTCACCGTCAACCAAAAGTCCCGGCCCGAAATGCTGGAGGCCGTCGGAACCCAACTCATCCCCGCCTCGTTCGAAATCGATGGCATCACCGTCCCGACGGATGTCCTCCAGCGGACCTATGAAACAAGCCATCAGGTCGTAGCCGAAGCTGCCGCCAGTGATCGCAAGAAGCGACTCAATCCCATCGTCCCCGGCGTCAGCGTCGCCAATACCAAGGTGTCAGCCGGCACCATCGGCTGCATCGTCTTCGACCAGAACAATGGCACCCCCTATGTGCTCAGCAACTGGCACGTCCTCAACGGTCCCACCGGCGCGCTCGGCGATGACATCGTCCAGCCCGGCCCCGCCGACGACAATCGCGTCCAACTCAACCGCATGGGAAAGCTCGTTCGCTCCCATCTTGGCCACGCCGGCGACTGCGCCATCGCCTCCATTGAGGATCGCCAAAGCAAAGCCGAGATCCTCGACCTCGGCATCAAGCCGGAACAACTCGCCGAAGCCGAACTCGGCGACAAGGTCATCAAAAGCGGCCGGACCACCGGCGTCACGCACGGCATCGTCCGCCGCGTCCTGACCATCGCCAAAATCAACTACGGCGGCATCACCGGCGAACAGGAAATTGGCTGTTTCGAAATCGGCGTCGATCCCAACCATCCCTCCTCTAACGGGGAAATCAGCAAGGGTGGCGATTCCGGTTCCGTCTGGATGATCAAAGGCGCCAACGGAAAGGCCAGTAAAATCCTCGCTGGGCTGCACTTTGCAGGCGAAGGCCCCGGAAATCCGGACGAGCACGCCCTTGCCTGCTATCCAAAGTCGGTGTTCGAAAAGCTGGAGATCTCGCTCGCCGCCCTCCCCGCCGCCCCCGCCGCGACTGTCGGCGGCTATAATCCGAGCTTCCTCTCCCAAAGGGTCCCGCTTCCCGACCTCACCCAGGAAACCCTCCAAGACGCATTCCAGAAAAACGGCTCCCCCGTGATCGCCTACACTCACTTCTCGCTCGCCATGAGCAAGGCGCGACGCTTCTGCCGCTGGGTCGCGTGGAACATCGATGGGGGCACTCTGAAAAGCTTGAGCCGTCGAGGCATTCCCTTCGTGCTCGATCCCAACCTCCCCGCCGCCGTCCAAATCGGCGACGATCTCTATCGCGGCAACCGTCTCGACCGCGGCCACATCGCCCGCCGCGCCGACCTCCTCTGGGGCCCCCTCGCCGAAGCGAAAAAGGCGAACGTCGATTCCTTCTTCTTCACGAACATAACGCCTCAAATGGACGACTTCAATCAAGGCTCCCAGGGCGGTGTCTGGAGCCGTCTTGAGGATGCAATCTTCGCCGATGTCGACGTCGAAGACCTCAAGGTGAGCGTCTTCGGAGGACCCGTCTTCCGCGACGACGACCGCGTCTTCCGCCAGATCCGCATCCCCCGCGAGTTCTGGAAAGCCATCGCCTTCGTCGAAGCCGGCCAGCTCAAGTGCAAAGGCTTCCTGCTGACCCAAAACCTCAACGCGCTCGAAAGCCTGGATCTCGACGCCTTCAAAGTCTTCGAAGTCGCTCTCGGCGAAATCGAACAGCGAACCGGCGTCCGCTTCCCGGCCGTCCTGAAAACAGCCGACCACTTTGGCGAAGCCCTAGCCGCCCGCCCCGAACTCTTCGACGATCGCGAACCCATCGCCCGGATCGAAGACATCGCCTGGTA
>JANODS010000894.1:0-1049 GCA_031412835.1 Acidobacteriota bacterium
TGGGAAATCACGATCAAGGCCGGCATCGGCAAGCAAATGGTCTGGCAGTACGGCCCGCCCGCCGACTTGTTGGACGGATTTATCGATCTCCTCGGAGCCACGCGGCTACCGATCCACATCCATCATGCTCTCCAAGCGCACGGGCCGCGCGGGCACGGCACCACCGGGCGAGGAACTCGCCCATCCTGCCGGGCCGAAGCGAGTCCGTTGTGTGCGGTTTCTTAAACTTGTGGCGCTTCCGCGATTGCCGCAACAAAGATCCGTTTGATCGCCTACTCGCCACCCAAGCGGTTGTGGAAGGGGCCACCTTGCTCACGGCCGATCGCGCCTTCAGCGATTTCCCCGGCCTTTCCACCCTCTGGTCCTAGTCAGCATCTTCCAGCGCCCTCGCTTTCCACTCGTGTCAATCACGTCGGCGGTATGGCTCGCGTCACACCCCAACAGCCCCTCGCAACGGTTTTTGCGCCCGACGAACTCGCCTTTCACAAGGTGAAAAAATAAATATTGAATCAATATCTCGAATCCCCTCAATAACTTAGCTCTACCGCCGCCTCCACCGTTTTGGAATTGCCCTTGCCAACCGGATAGCCTGAAATCACGAAGCGCTTGTCGTTCGAAACGCCGTTGTAGTTAGAAACGGTCGTCTCGGATCCGAGCGCTTTTTGCGTTCTAACTCCGACAAGGAATAAGGTAACTCACCATGACCGAATCACGAAAGGCACGCCGTGCGGAAACGGCTCGCCAGAATGGGGCCAAAAGCCGTGGTCCCAAAACGCCGAACGGAAAGTTCATCAGCTCGTTGAATGCCATCTCGACCGCCGAACATCTGGAAATATTCAAGGCGGAGATGCCCGAGTGCGCGGCTCTGCTATCGACCGACAATCCCCACGAACTCGTTAACCTGTTACAAAAACTGATCCGTCAGTTCTTGCCCCAGTCCGAATGTGAACTTACTTTGGTCCGCCAAGCCTGCGTGGAAATGTTCCAATACCAGCGCACGGTTTCGCTCGAAACCTTTGCCCGGCAGTGCGATCTCGATGAGCTCCTGC
>JANODS010000895.1:0-2799 GCA_031412835.1 Acidobacteriota bacterium
GGCTAGCGACGGGAGGCCTCGAACTGTTTTAGGACGTCGCGGAGTTCGGTCCAGGCGGCGCGGAAATCGGCGGTGTTGTCGTCGTTGAAGCGGAGGAAGTAGGGGCGGTGGGCCCAGTCGAAGGGTTCCTTGCTTTTTCCGCAGAGGAAATAGAGCAGAGCCGCCATGTGGACGCGGGTGGTGGAGTCGCTGGCGGTGCGGGCTTGGTTCAAGACGGTTCGGCGAACGTCCGGGGTGTTGCAGTTGATTGCGAGTTCGACGGCGTGGCCGATGCCGGACCTGACGGCGGCTCGTTCGATGGCGCTAATGGCTTGGGCTTCGCGTTCGGCAGGGGCGACGGGGATGTTTTGTTCGACGTAGTTTCGGACCTCTGGCGAGGGGTGGTTTCTGGCTTTTTCGGCGGCGGCCAGGGCGGTGGGGGTGGCGAGTTCGAGGAGCGCCTCAACGTCGCGCCAGTCGCCGTTGTCGCGGAGATGGAGGATGAGTTCGGCTTCGAAATCCATCCGCTGTTCGGGGGTCATGAGGGGGATTTGGGTGAGATCGTAGCCGATGCCATCGTGCCACTTTTCGTAGTCGATGGCCATCATAGATGCGAATGGGGAGCGGGGGGGAGGGGGCGGGGACGCGGCGCGGAGAGCATCCATGTCGGGGTAGGGCGGTTCGGGGAGGGGCGGTTCGAGGATGAAAAAATGACGGGGGGCGACGGTGAATTCTCCGGAGTGGTCAGAGCCGTTGCGCTCGAAGAAGCGGAGTTCGTCGGCATCCTGACGGGGGCGGGAGCGGACGGGGCCGGTGAGCAGGAACGAGGCTCCGATGGGGGCGGCGGGGAAGCCGTGCTGGACCTCGGCGATCTCGTTGCCAGCGGCCAACTCGGCGTCGAGGAGTTCTCGGAGCAGAGTTGGCAGGTTGTCATAGTCTCGCCGATCAGCGGCAGAGAGGTCTTCGAGTCGCATGGCGCTCGTGAGTTAGCTGCCGTAGGGGGAGACGCGGAGTTCGTTGATGACCTTCTTGGCACCTTTGACTTTGAGGGTCAACTTTTCGGCTTTGGCTTTGGCTTGGTCGGTGCGGACGATTCCTTTGAGGGTTACGACTCCGTCCTTAACTTCGACTTCGAGGGCTCCGCCTTTGACGTCGGGGTCTCCGGCGAGACGGCGGCGGGTGGCGTCGTAGATCAGGTTGTCCGATTTTTCGTCAGCGAACAGGGGGAGGCCGATCGAGAGGCCGAGGCCTAGAATTGCAATTGCTAGTTTATTCATCACGCTCTCCGGTCATCACTCTCCAATCTAGCTCATTCAGGAACTCGGGCTGGGTGCGCCAGTCGGGGCGGACCTTGACGAAGAGTTCGAGGAAGATTTTGGTGCTGAAGAACTGCTCCATTTCGAGGCGGGCGGCGGTGCCAACTTTCTTCAGCATGGCACCTTTTTCGCCGATGACGATGGTTTTTTGGCCTTGTCGTTCGACGTAGATGGTGGCGCTGATGCGGGTGAGTTTGGGGGTCTCTTCCCAGGTGTCGACGAGGACGGCGACGGCGTGGGGTACCTCTTGATGGGTCTCGGTGAGGATTTTCTCGCGGATCATTTCCGCCGCGAGAAAGCGGGAGGGCATCTGGGTGATGTGGTCGTCGGGGTAGATTTTGGAAGCGCGGGGGAGGAGTTTGATGATCTCGTCGCGGACGCCTTCGACGCCGTCGCCGGAGTGGGCGCAGATGGGGAGGTAGGCGGCGAAGTTATGCTTGGTCGGAAACTGTTCGAGGAGGGCGAGGACTTTGGTTTTGTCGTCGACGAGGTCGATTTTGTTCAGAACGAGGATGGCGGGGGCGCGGGATTTTTTGACGAGATCGAGGGCGCCTTCGACTTCGGTGGAGATGACGCGTTGGGCGTCATGGACGAAGACGAGGACGTCGATGGAGTCGAGAGAGGCGCGGACGGAGCGCATCATTTTCTGGTTATAGGGGGTGTCTGATTTGTGGATACCGGGGGTATCGACGAAGACGATTTGGGCGGTGGGGGTGGTGAGGACCCCGTCGAGCGCGGTCCGCGTGGTTTGCGGCTTGGAGCTAACGATCGCGAGTTTTTCGCCAACTAAGGCGTTCAAGAGCGTGGATTTACCGGCGTTAGGCAGTCCAATAATGGACGCGGTTCCGGCGCGAAATGCTAAGCGCCTAGGCATTCAATTCTTCTTCGAACTCCTCTTTCATGCGGGAGACACGGACGCGATCCACGCGCCGGTCGTTGGCCGCCAATACTTCTAGTCGGATGCCGTCGCGTTCGACGCTTTCGCCGATGCGGGGGACGCGGCCGAGCCATTCGGCGACGAGTCCGCCGACGGTGGTGGATTCGAACTCTTCGTCGGGGCGGTATTCGAGGAGGCCGTTGAGGTGGTCTACATCGAAGGAGCCGGAGACGATCCAGGCGCCTTCGCCGTCGGGGGCGAGGTCCTGGGTGGGTTCGTGTTCGTCGCGAATTTCGCCGAATATTTCTTCGACGAGATCTTCCATGGTGGAGAGGCCGGCGGTGTTGCCGTACTCATCAATGACGACGGCGATGTGGGCACCGTCGTGCTGCATTTCGCGTAGGAGGTCGGTGACTTTCTTCGATTCGGGGACTTTGCGGATGGGGCGCATGAGTTCCCAGACGTGGGCGGACTGATGCTTTTCATCCTGCATGAACATGTCGCGGACGTGGATGAAGCCGACGACGTCGTCGATGGAGCCGTCGAAGACGGGGATGCGGGAGTACTGTTCGTTGATGACGAGTTGGCGGAGCTCGTTGGCGGTGGCACCCTTTTCGATGCCGACCA
>JANODS010000896.1:0-1696 GCA_031412835.1 Acidobacteriota bacterium
GGATTGGGATTCTGAACGAATCGCTTGCCACCTCCAGAGCCGTTGCGAAAGACTCGGCTGGCCACCGCTTGACGAGCGTCGACCCCGCTCCCAAGGGGAAGCACACGCCGTACTCCCCGGGCGTTAGGCCGAGTGAGGCGAGGAGTTCTTCACCTTGGAGCACCAAATCAGGGGCCAACGACCAGCGGTGGACAAACCACTCTGGTGCGCCCGCACTTTTGGCTAACTCCCGGTAGCGCTCCCCCTCCGCCAGTTCGGAACTGTGGGCCGGCCCGCTAAACGCCACCAACTCACGTTGGCCTTCATGGAGCAGAATCGGCAAGAGTCCGCGAGGTGGGCCCAAGCGAGTGCAAGCCAGGTTGATAGGGGCCCGCCACAAACTAGCTAGATACCACGAGAGCCAGGACGGCTCCAACTCGGCGCTGATGACAATGTCCGTTTCCAGGTTATTCAGTTGTCTTGCTAACTCGGACAGGGCGTTCCGGACCCCGTCGCCGGGGCCCGTAAACCCATGCGGGTCGAACGATACGGGAATCACCCGATCCGGACGGGTGGGGAAAAGCTCCGTCAAGCCCATGAAGGCTGTCCGGCAAAGTAGGGAGATGGTTGCCTTCGGATATTGACGACGCAGGGCCGAGAGGAGCGATGCCGAGAGCACGAGATCGCCTAGCCCACCCAAGTGGATCACGACAATTCCTGGGTTCCTTTTCGGTCGAGCAGGACGGTGGGTACCGCGAAGTTGGGGCTCCGCAAATTCCTGGAAAAGGCTCAACGCACCCCTGGCGCGCTCGCGATGTTCTTCTCGCGTCGTCTTCAGCTTCCTCAGCCGTTCCGTGCGACGGGCGGAAGATCGATTGACCTGCGCGACGATGTCATCGCTGTTAACCGAACAGGCTAGCAAGTCGAACTCTTGCGCCAAGCCAGAGAGCTTTTGCCCGCGGTGCAAGCAAACCGGGATCGTTTGGGCCAGTATCGCCTGAATGGCCATGTGATAGCGCTGGGTAAGCACTGTGGCGGCGGACTTCAGCAGACTGACCATCTCTTGCGGCGTATAGTACGCAATGGGAACTTCAACAGACGGCTGCTTCATCAGCGACCGAACGGCGGCTGTGGCGCCTGTATCGAAGCCCGATCCCAACCGGGTCTCATTACTCAGAAATGCAATCTGGTAGCCGCGGTCAATCGCGAGTTCGTCCAGGGCCGATGCAACCGTCTGCTTCTGGGTCTGGTCGGCGGAGTTGGCATGGTGAACCACGTTCACGACGAGCAAGGGGCGAGATGTTTCTATCCCTAGGCCGACCCATTGATCGACGGCCCACTGATCGGTCTTTTGGCTTGGCACAAAGAGCCAAGCGAGGTCTGCCGCCACGCGAATTCTGGCCGCGGATACCCCGAGATCCAGAAGCGCCTCTCGGCAGGCGGAGGAACGAACGGTCCACGAGCGCACAGCGGCATAATGCGTGGCGAAAAGTCGCCGACCTTCCAGGGTATGGAGTCGATCAACTCCCACGGCGATGGCGTCCACCGGTAGGCCTCTACTGGCGAAGGCGCTCAGGGCGGGACCAATGGTGCCGAGCGGGTAGCCGAGCCCCTCGAATTCGGCCACCGGCGTATCGCCGACCAAAAGACCGGCGACGTCGGGCACGATCAAGGCCGACGAGGCCACCTCGAAATAGCGATGGGGCTTGGGGTAGCC
>JANODS010000897.1:0-1443 GCA_031412835.1 Acidobacteriota bacterium
TTGCTGAGCTTCGCGGTTCCGCCCCCGCCGTCGGCTACGACGAAGTCCTCGTCGCCGGTGACCCCGAAATCCGCATCGAACGCGAGCGGCGCGCCCACGGCATCCCCTTCTCCGCCGCCGACCTTGCCGCCCTCCACGAAGCCGCTCTGTCGCTCGGCGTCGAGCCGCTACAATTGAATCATGCCCGATGAAAAGCCCCCGTCCTTTGAGGTCGGCCTGACGGAACTCGAAACCGTCGTCAAAGAACTCGAAAACGGCGAACTGCCCCTCGAACAAGCCATTGCCCTCTTCGAAAAAGGCGTCGGCCTCAGCGACCGCTGCCGCCAACAGCTGGAAGAAGCCGAAACCCGCGTCGAGATCCTCCTTAAAAAGAACGGCCAAATTAAAGCCGAACCCTTCGAAGGCAACTAACCGCGCATGGATTTGAAAGCCTATCTGGCCCGCCAGGCTCAACGTTGCGACATCGCTCTGGAACGCTGGGTCCCCAGCGAAACCACCCCGCCCCAGACCATCCATCGCGCCATGCGCTACAGCCTCTTCGCCGGCGGCAAGCGCGTCCGCCCCGTCCTCTGCATGGCCGCTTTCGAAGCCATCGGCAGCGACCGCGAAGGGATCGAGGATGCCGCCTGCACCCTCGAAATGATCCATACCTATTCGCTGATCCACGACGATCTCCCCGCTCTCGATAATGACGATCTCCGTCGCGGCCGCCCCACCAACCACAAAGTCTTCGGCGAAGCCATGGCCATCCTCGCCGGCGATTCGCTGCTCACGCTGGCCTTCGAAGTCCTCGGCCGACTCCCTCACGGTGGCCTCCTCGTTGCTGAACTCGCCTCCGCCTCAGGAACCGTCGGCGGCATGATCGGCGGCCAAGTTCACGACATTGAAGGCGAACGCCAAACGCCCACCGCCGAACTCCTCGACCAGATCCACCGCGCCAAAACCGGTGCCCTGCTCCGCTGCTCCCTTCGCATGGGTGCCATCTACGCCGCCGCCACGCCGGACCAACTCGCCGCGCTGACCGCCTACGGCGAGCACGTTGGCCTCGCGTTCCAGATCGTCGACGATATCCTCGATATCGAAGCCTCCCCCGAAGAACTCGGCAAGACCCCCGGTAAGGATCAAGCCCAAGCCAAGATTACGTTCCCCGCCGTCTATGGCCTCGAACAAAGTCGTCTCATGGCCGAAGCCGAACGGCAAGCGGCGCACGACGCTCTCACGATCTTTGACGATAAGGCCGCGCCCCTGCGCGCCCTCGCCGATTTCATCGTTCAACGGAAGGCCTAACCCATGGCGAAGGTTCGCCTGGACGAACTCGTCGTCGAACGCGGCCTTGCTTCCTCTCGCGAGAAAGCGAAGGCGCTGATCCTCGCGGGGCAAGTCCTCCTGGACGGCCAGAAGTCCGACAAAGCCGGCCGCGAAGTCTCTGAAGACGCTAAAGTC
>JANODS010000898.1:0-3926 GCA_031412835.1 Acidobacteriota bacterium
GCGCAGGGGGGCAATATCGGCGTCGTGTTGGCGACGACGCCGGCGCGGAACGTCGTGGTGAATCCGATCACGGGAGAGATCACCGAAGGAGCGGGGGGAGCGGTAGGACCGGGTGGCGGCGGCGGCGGGATCAACATCAACAATGTCGCGGTCGATTTGGGCGACGGAGTGAAGGAACTGGTATCGGTGCCGGTGATCGTGGCGCAGGGATCACTGGCGGTGCTGGCGGTGGATAGTGACACGACGCTGACGAAGGCGAAATTCGGAGTGGTGAACGTGGCCGGTCAACCGACTTCGACGCAGGATTTCCCTAGCGAATGGCTACCGCTGTTGGCTCCCTTGCAACCAGCGGGGCCGGGGGGCGGCGGTTTGCCGGGCATTCCTGGGCTGCCGGGCGGCGGCGGACTTGGAGCGGCGTTGACGCGACTGCGGAGTGCGACTTATTTCGACGCGCAGACGCGGTTGTTTTGGACTCTGGGGCGAAATCGGCAAAACACCGTCGATGCGTTTATCGCGTTTTCCCTGGCTCCGAACACCGCACCGTTGGTGCTGCCATTGGGCGACGGCGTTTTCGTGGCGTCCTGCACAGCGCAGACGCGGCTGTTTACGATTGACCTGACCCGGCGCCTAGCGGTCTCCACCGGGACGGTGGCCGAGAAGGAAGTGAAGAACCCGTGCGCGGCGTCGAGCTTCGCGATGCTCGACCTAACGGCGCGGCAGTTGACGGCGATCCCCCTGCCCGGCCAGGGCCAATTCAGCGTCTCTGGCAATAGCGCAAACGAGATGAACGACTACGTATACGGCACGAACGCCGACCCCGCGCGGCAGGGGCGGTCCGACACTCTTTATGTGCTGGACGGCGTGGGCGGTTCGGCATTTCGTCTGGACTTGCCGCCGGAAATTTCGGGCTTCGCCAACCCGGCGCCCTACCCTGAGATGGGCCTGTTGGTGGCGCAGGCAACGGCTCAAAACAGCAACGTCAACGGCGGCGCGGGGCTCGTGCTGTTTGATGTCGAGAACCAGCAGGCGCGGCTGTTGCCGACTCCAGCGGGCTTCTCAGCCGTACAGTTGCTGAGCATCTTCCCGACGACGCGGAAGCTGCTGGCGCGCGGGACTCGGGTGGAGCCGGTGGGCAGCCAATTGCTCGTCTACGACATGATCACCGGCGACCTACAAGTGGTCGCCAATCCCGCTGGTGTGGTTTGGGCCGGGCCAGCCTCGGTCGTGCCAACCCCGGGCCAACCGCAGCAGCAGGTTCCGGCCTTGCAACACTTCTCGCCACGCTCGAACGCTGTGCACGTGGTCGGCTACGGAGCCGACCGACGGGCCATCGGCGTCATGCTGCTGCGGATTAATTAATCGCGAGGGAAGAGCGCCGAGTAGGCTTCCATGTACTTGAGGCCGGAGCCGGTGTTATAGATCACCATGCGTTCGTCTGGCTTTAGAAAACCGTTCCCCAGTAACTTCTCCATGGCGGCGATGCAGGCGGAGCCTTCAGGAGCTACGAAGACGCCATCATCGCTCGCCAGCCGCACCCCGGCTTGCATCATTTCGTCATCACTGACCGCGATCGCGGTGCCGCCGCTTTCGCGTACGGCGCGAAGGATGAGGAAGTCGCCGAGGGGCTTGGGAACGCGGAGACCGCTGGCTACGGTCGTGGCGTTTTCAAAAAACTCGCTGCGTTCGGCACCCTGGTTGAAGGCGCGAACAATGGGCATGCACCCCTCCACCTGGACGGCGATCATCTTCGGCCGCTTCGAGCCGATCCAGCCGAGTTCTTCCATTTCCGCAAAAGCCTTCCACAGGCCGATGATGCCGACGCCGCCGCCGGTGGGATAAAAGATCACGTCCGGCACCCGCCATTGCATCTGCTCGACGAGCTCATACGCCATCGTTTTTTTGCCCTCGATGCGATAGGGTTCTTTCAACGTCGAGACGTCGAACCAGCCTTCTTCCTCCTTGCGCGCAGCCACGATTTTGGCGCAATCGCTGATCAGACCATCGACCAGGGTGACGTGAGCGCCGAAGCTTTTGCATTCGATGAAGTTCGATTGCGGCACGTCCTTTGGCATGAAGATATGGGCTTCCAGACCAGCGGCGGCGGCGTAAGCGGCCAGAGCGCTGGCGGCGTTACCGGCCGAAGGAATCGCAACTTTTTTGATGCCGAGTTCGACGCACATCGAGATGGCGCAAGAGAGGCCACGAGCCTTGAACGAGCCGGTGGGATTTATCCCTTCGTCCTTCAACCAAAGGTCCTTCGTGCCGAAGCGGGCCCCGGTCCTTTTCAGCTTCAGCAGCGGCGACCAGCCTTCACCGAGCGAGACGATGGAAGGCGGCTTGCTGACCGGAAGCACGGGGGCGTAACGCCACATGCTGCGGGGGCCGTTGGCGAGCCAGTCGCGGTTCCAATTCTCTCGCGCCTTGGTGAGGTCGTAGCGGACGAGCAGGGGCCAGCCGCCGGTGGACAAATTCTGGATGACGCCCGCTTCGTAGCGTTCTCCGGTGATGCTGCACTCGAGGTGCGTAACTGTGGTCATTTCGCCTTTTTTCGGCGCTGCTTTTTCTGCGCGGCGCCCTGCCTTAGAGTTTGCCACTTCGGAGGCACCATCTGCCGGTTCCAGGCATCGAAGGCGGCAGTGAGGTCGCGGACGCGGTCGGGTTCGGCATTCGCCAAATCCTTCGTTTCGCTCAGGTCGGTCGCGAGGTTGTAGAGTTCAGCGCTGCCCCCGTTGGGCCAGAGGAGCTTCCAATCGCCCTGACGAATAGCGCGGCTGGCGCCGAATCGCCAGAAGAGCGATTCGTGCGGGGTGCCCTTGTTGCCAGCACCGAGGAACGGCAGGAGGTTTACGCCATCGAGACCGGCCACGGGGGCTCCGGCGGCGGCGAGCGCGGTGGGGTGGACATCGAGGGCGATAACGGGCTTGGCGTAGACCTGGCCCGGCTTCACCTTGCCCGGCCAACGAAGCAGGAACGGCACGCGAATGCCGCCTTCGTAAACTTGCCCCTTGAAGCCGCGAAGCGGCGTATTCTTCGACGTCGTCTGGGCGGTGGGGCCGCCGTTGTCGCTGTGGAAGATGACTAGCGTATCTTTGTCGAGCTTCTTTTTGCGAAGGGTTTCGAGGACGCGGCCGACGGCATCGTCCATCGCAATGGCCATGGCGGCGTGAGTGCGGCGGAGCGGATCGGCGATCATGGCGACCCGATCTTTGTACTTTTCGGTAGCCTCCATGGGGGCATGGACGGCGTTGAACGGAAGATAGAGAAAGAACGGCGACCCGGCTTTTTGCTCGATGAACGCGCAAGCTTCGCGGCCGAGTGCTTCGGTTAGGTATTCTTCCTTGGGTGCCTTCTCGGTGCCGCGGAGGAGCGGATTGCCGTCGCCACGGTCGGGCTCCAAATAGGAATGGGCACCGCCGAGAAAGCCGTAGAAAGAGTCGAAGCCGCGCTTGAGCGGATGGAATTCCGGTCGATAGCCGAGGTGCCATTTGCCTACCATGCCGGTCGCGTAGCCGGCGGCGCGGAGACGGTCGGCGATGGTGGTTTCGGTGAGGGGCAGGCCGAAATTCGGATCAGCTTCTCCGGCCGGGCCGGGGTTCAACTCGTGCCCGAAACGCTGCTGGTAGCGGCCGGTCATCAGGCCCGCGCGGGTGGGGCTGCACACGGGGCAGGAGACGTAGCCGTTCGTGAAACGGACGCCATCGCGGGCGAGCGAATCGATATGCGGCGTGCTGAATTCGCGTTCGCCCTGGACGCTGATGCCGGCGTAGCCCAGGTCGTCGGCGACCATCAGGACGATGTTCGGTTTGGATTGGGCGGCAGCGGCGAAACCCGCGGCCAAGCTGCCGAGAAACAATCTACGATTCATTTCCACGGATGAACCCTCCTGTGCGTCAATAGTTGTGTGCGGCTGATCGTAATTTTGTTTG
>JANODS010000899.1:0-1023 GCA_031412835.1 Acidobacteriota bacterium
CGCTCGCCACGGCCTCCCGCGCCTGGGCAAACTCGCCCGTCATCAACGCAAACCCGTGCACCATGCCCGCGTAGTCATGGTGCTCCAACGGTACCCCAGACAACTGAAGCTTATCGGCGAACGCCAAGTTCTCCTCCCGCAGCGGGTCCACCTCGGCCGTCACCAAATACGTCGCTGGAAACAGCCCGAAATCGGCCGCCAGCAAAGGCGACACCCGCGGGTCGGTCCGCTGCTGATCGGCGTACGCCTCCCAGCCCCGCTGCATGTCTTCCGCATTGGGCCACGGCCCCGCCGGCACCGCTTGTCGACTCGTGGCATCCAGCATCGGGTAGAACAACATCTGCCAACCCAACGCCGGCACCGCTCCCGAAATCGCCAACCCCGCCGCCAAAGCGCCGCCCGCGCTATCGCCTCCCACCGCCATCCACTCCACCCGCTCCGCCAACCAACCCGCCGCCGCCACCCCATCGTCGAACGCCGCCGGAAACCGATGCTCCGGGGCCAGCCGATAATCCACCGCGCAAACCCGACACCCCGAAAGCCAAGCCAACTCCCGGCAAAACAGATCGTGCGTATCCAAGTCCCCGCTCAAAAACCGCCCGCCATGAAAGTACAACAACGCCCCCACCGAAGGCCCGCCGTACAATCGCACCGGGACCCCATCCGCCGAAGCGTCTTCGACCAACAAATCCTCCGCCACCACCCGCTGAAACCGTCGCGCCCCCCGCATCGCCGCCCGCGTCTCGGCAATCGTCATCTCCGCCCGCGGCTTCGCCCCCGCGCACAGTGCTATATAGCGCTCTAAATCGCCAGGCACTCCATGACCTCCCGGTAAAACTCCGGATGCGACTCCCACGTCTGCGCCGTCACCAGTCGCCCGTCCCGTACCGCCTGCCAGTGCTCCCACTTCCCGCCCGCCTGCATCACCTCAAACTTCACGTGCTCATAACACGTCACACGCCGACCCTTCACGAGCCCCGCCGCAATCAGCACTTGGATCCCATGGCAAATCGCAAACACCCA
>JANODS010000900.1:0-4225 GCA_031412835.1 Acidobacteriota bacterium
GGGGCCGATTTCGGGGGGCGGGAACCCGGCGGGGATGGAGAAGATCAAGGCGATTCCGCAGTACATTGTGCATGGGGACAACGACAAGACGGTGCCGGTGGAGCAGAGTCGGGCGATGGTGGAAGCGGCGAAGAAGTTGGGAACTCCGCATGTGTATGTGGAGGTTCCGAATGGGAGCCACGTGGACATCGCGGTGCCGAATTTTGCGCCGATGTTGGACTTTTTTGTGAAGCAGTGAGATAGAATCGACGCACAGCTATGCGTCGACTTTTTTCCGTTTTGTTTCTGACTTTGCCCCTTTGGGGGCAGGCTCCGGAGATGTATCCGTTGGGGCCGGATTCGCAGGTGAAGCCGGGGGTGCCGCGGGGGACGGTGACGAAGGGGACGTGGGCGACTTCGAAGATTTTCCCGGGGACGACGCGAGAGTATTGGACGTATGTTCCGGCCCAATATAAGGCTTCGGAGCCGGCGGCGGTGATGATTTTTCAAGACGGCGGGGGGATGATTTCTCCGACGGGGCGGTTTCGGGTGCCGGTGGTGCTGGACAACCTGATTGCGACGGGCGAGTTGCCGGTGATGATTGGGGTTTTCATTAATCCCGGGGTGATGCCGGCGGCGCATGCGAACGCCGAGGCACGATACAACCGGAGTTTTGAGTACGACGCGCTGGGGGATCGGTATGCGCGATTTTTGCTGGAGGAGATTTTGCCCGAGGTGGGCAAGGGGCTGAACCTATCGAAGGACCCGAACCAGTATGGGTTGATGGGGAGTTCTTCGGGGGCGATTGCGGCGTTCAACGCGGCGTGGGAGCGGCCGGACAAGTTTCGGCGAGTGATGAGTTTTATTGGGACATTCGTGAATATTCGCGGGGGGCAGGAGTTTCCGACGTTGATTCGGAAGATGGAGCCGAAGCCTCTGCGAGTGTTTTTGCAGGACGGCAAGCGGGACAACAACATTTACGCGGGGAGCTGGTACGTGGCGAACCAGGACATGGCTTCGGCGTTTGAATGGGCGGGGTATGACTATACATTCGTGGTGGGGGAGGAGCAGCACAACGCGATTCATGGGTCGGCGATTTTGCCGGACGCGATGCGGTGGTTGTGGCGGGAGCCGAGCAAGCCGATTACGAATCGGATGCGGCCGGGGGATCGGCAGTTTTCGCGGATGATCGTGGGAGATAGCAAGTGGGAGCAGGTTAGTGAGGGGCATGTGTTTACCGAGGGGCCGGCGGTGGACAAGGCGGGGAACGTTTATTTCACCGATACGCGGGCGAGCAAGATTCACAAGATTTCGGCGGCGGACGGGAAGGTGTCGTTATTCAAGGACGATTCGGGGAATGCGAACGGATTGATGTTTGGGCCGGACGGGCGGCTGTATGCGTGCGAGAACGGGCGGAAGCGCGTGGTGGCTTATGACGTGGCGACCGGGGTGGCGACGGCGGTGGCGACGGACGTGAATTCCAACGACCTGGTGATTAACGCGAAGGGGGAGATTTGGTTTACGGATCCGGCGAATAAGAAGGTTTGGTTTGTGAAGCCGGGCGGGGAGAAGCGGGTGGTGCATGAGGGAATCGAGTTTCCGAATGGGGTGATTCTGTCGCCGGATCAGACGCTGTTGATGGTGGCGGATAGCCGGGGGAAGTGGGTATGGTCGTTTCAGATTGGGGAGAACGGGGCGCTTCTGAATGGGTTGCCGTATCATCGGCTGGAGACGGGGGACCAGAGCAGTTCGACGAGTGCGGACGGGATGACGGTGGATACGGAGGGGTTCCTTTGGGTGACGACGAATATTGGTTTGCAAGTGCTGGATCAGTTGGGGCGGGTGAACGCGATTTTGAGTAAGCCGCAGGCGGGGCCGCTATCGAATGTGGTGTTTGGGGGGAAGGAGTTGGATACGGTGTTCGTGACGGCGGGGGACAAGGTGTTTAAGCGGAAAGTGACGCGGAAGGGATTGACGGCTTGGGGCCCGGCGAAGCCACCGAAGCCGGGGATGTAAATGATGAGACTACTGATTGGGTTTTCGGTCGCGATGGTCGGCCTGCTGGGACAGGACCGGCGGAATACGGTGGTGGCGACGACGGATACGCACTTTGCGGCTCCATCGTTTGCGACGCTCGACGAGTGGAAAGTTCGGCGGGAGGGCCTGAAGAAGCAGGTGCTTTCGGCGGCGGGGCTACTTCCCTTCCCGGCGCGGAATCCGCTAAACGCTCAGGTTTTCGGGCGGATTGAGAACAAGGACTATTCGATTGAAAAGGTGTTGATCGAGACGCTGCCGGGGTTTTATTTGGCGGGGAATTTGTATCGGCCGCTGGGGAAGAAGGGGCCGTTTCCGGGGATGTTGGCTCCGCATGGCCACGCGCAATATGGGCGGTTAGAGGACGGGGAGTTGTTCTCGGTGCCATCGCGGGGGATCAATCATGCGCGGCAGGGCTATGTTGTTTTTGCGTACGACATGATTGGTTACAACGACACGATGCAGCTGCCGCACGTGTTTGGAACGACGCCGAGGGAGCAGCTTTGGAGTTTTGGGCCGCTGGGTTTGCAGACTTGGAATTCGATACGGGCGTTGGACTTTTTGGAATCGTTGCCGGATGTGGATCCGGCGAAGTTGCTGGTTACGGGGGAGAGCGGAGGGGGGACGCAGACGTTTTTGTTGTGTGCGATGGATGATCGGCCGAAGTGGTCGGCACCAGTAAATATGATTTCGCTGATTATGCAGGGGGGGTCGCCGTGTGAGAACGCTCCGAGTTTGCGAGTGGGGACGAACAACGTGGAGATCGCGGCGTTGATGGCTCCGAGGCCGATGTTGATGGTTTCGGCGACGGGGGACTGGACGAAGAATACGCTCGTCGAGGAGTACCCGGCGATGAAGAAGATTTATGAGTTGTACGACGCGGGGGCGCAAGTGGAGACGGTGCAGATCAACGCGCCGCATAACTACAACAAGGCTAGCCGGGAGGCGGTTTACAAGTTTTTTGGGAAGCAGGTTTTGGGGGACGGGGACGCTTCGAAGTTTACGGAGAAACGGATTCGGCAGGAGAAGTTGCAGGACATGATGGTGTTTGCGGGGCGGGCGCTGCCGGCGAACGCTTTGAACTTGGAGCAGCTTTTCGCGCAGTGGGTGGCGGCGGCTAGGAAGCAGATGGAGACGGTGACCGATAGGGAGATTATGCAGGTGGCCTTGGGGACGAGTTGGCCGGCGAAGGTGGAGGCGCAGGTAACGGGTTCTACCGTGGTGTTGAGCCGGGCGGGGCAGGGGGATCGGGTGATGGGGAGGTATGTGAAGGGTAAGGGGGGCGCGGTGTTGCAGGTAGGCGGGACGGCGAAGATGGACGGGCGGACGGTGTTGACGATTGAGCCGTTTCCGGGGGCGGCGCGGGATCGAGAAGCTCGATATTTTTTGACTTTTAATCGAAGTGACGATGCGAACCGGGTGCAGGATATTGTGACGGCGGTGGCTTGGTTGCGACAGACCGGAGAGCGCGACATCACGGTGATGGGGACGGGGAAGGCGGCGGTGTGGTCGACGTTCGCGGCGGCGGTGCTGCCGGAGACGGTGAAGTTAGAGGCTCCGTTGGGGTCGTTCAAGGGTACGGATCAGGACTTTGTTGAGTCCATGTTTGTGCCCGGGATTCAGAAGGCTGGAGGGCTCCAAGCGGCGTTGCGGCTTTTGACGGCGAGATAGCCGCGGAAGATGACGGGCTTTGCACCAGGCGCGGATTTCGTGGAAGGGGATGCCGCGGGCGATGGCGGCGGAGACGTTAGTTTCGGTGAGGGCGTAGGCGAGGTAGGTGTAGGGGAGCGTCATGGCGAAGGGGTCGCCGCCGGGATTGAAGGTGGCGGGACCTTCGGGGGAAAGAAAGGTCGCAGTAGTTGAGGGAGCCGGCGGCGGCGACTAGGTCGAAGGACTCGTTAGGGAAAGGGAGAGACTCGGCTTGGCCGACGAGGAAGTGGGCACCCGGAGGCGAAGAGGTTGGCCATAGGAGGCATGGTAGCATCGGCGGAGATGAGGAAATTGGCGGTGATTACGGGGGCTTCGGCGGGGCTGGGGGCGGAGTTTGCGCGGCAGTTGGGGGCGATGGGGTATCTTACAAAAGAATCAGGGCTCGAAGAAATGGCTGCTGCCATCCGTAAAGTGGTCATGGGCGAAAAATATTTGAGTGCTGAAATAGCACAAAAAATGGCGATTAACAGTTTACAAGCCTCGCGCGACACGCCTTTTGATC
>JANODS010000901.1:0-5494 GCA_031412835.1 Acidobacteriota bacterium
GTACGACGAGCTGCGGCGGCTGGCGCAATATTATATGCAGCGGGAGAACGCCGGGCATACGTTGCAGGCGACGGCGCTGGTGCACGAAGCGTATCTACAGCTGTTCGACCAGCGGCGGATGCAGTGGCAGAATCGGGCTCATTTTTTTGGGATTGCGTCGCAGATGATTCGGCGGATTCTGGTGGACCACGCCCGAGCGACGCGGGCGGCCAAGCGGGGGAGCGGGGCCGTGGCGCTCTCGCTGGATGTAGCGTTGGGTGTGGCGGAGTAGAAGGATCTGGAGATGATCGCGCTGGACGATGCGTTGCGGACGCTGGCGACGGTGGATGCGCAGCAGGCGCAGATTGTGGAGATGCGGTTTTTCACCGGACTGACGATTGAGGAGACGGCGGAGGCGTTGGGGATTTCGCCGGCGACGGTGAAGCGGGATTGGGTGACGGCCAAGGCATGGCTGTTCCGGGAGATGTCGCGGCAGCCATGACGCCTTCCGCTGTGCCGTGGGAACGGGTGAAAGAGGTTTTTCACGAAGCGCTGCTTTTGCCCCCGCCAGAGAGAGAATTGTTTTTGGCGGAGGCGGGGGCGGCGGAGGCCGAGGTGAGGAGTCTGCTGGAGGCGCACGAGCAGGCGAGCGGTTTTTTGGACGACCCGGCGGTGGATCTGCGACCGATGATGGAGAATTTCGCGGGGAGGCGGATTGGGCATTATTTGCTGGAGCGGCAGTTGGGGGAGGGGGGGATGGGGGCGGTGTACTTGGCCAATCGAGAGATGGACGGGTATGCGATGCCGGTGGCGGTGAAGCTGATTCGAGCGGGGGTGTTTAGTGAGAGCGTGGCGCGGCGGTTTCGGAACGAGCGGCAGATTCTGGCGCGGCTGCATCATCCGAACATTACGCAGTTGCTCGATGGGGGGGTGACGCCGGAGGGGACGCCGTATCTGGTGATGGAGTATGTGGCGGGACAGCCGCTGGATGGGTATTTGCGGAGTCGGCCGGTGGCGTTGGCGGAGAGATTGCGGTTGTTCTTGGAAATTTGCTCGGCGGTGGGGGAGGCGCATCGGAACCTGATTGTGCACGGGGACTTGAAGCCGAGCAACGTGCTGGTGACGGGCGAGGGGCAGGTGAAGTTGTTGGATTTTGGGATCTCCCGTTGGCTGGGGGAGGAGACCGAGCAAGCGACGGTGCAGGCGATGACGCCGGCGTGGGCGAGTCCGGAGCAGTTGCGGGGGGAGCCGCCGTTGATTTCGACCGATTGCTACGGGTTGGGACGGTTGTTGTATTTCCTGCTGACGGGGACGGCGGCGGTGAATCCGTCGGGGCGGACGCCGTTGGAGGTGCTGGAGTGGCTGAAGGGTTCGACGCCGGTGAGGCCGAGCCGAGCGGCGGCGGATGCGGAATTATTGGGGGACTTGGACAACATTGCGTTGAAGGCGCTGGAGTTTTCGCCGGAGGATCGGTATCGAACGGCGGAGCTGCTGGCGGATGACGTGCGGGCGCATTTGGGGTCGCGGCCGATTGCGGCGCGGGCCCATACGTGGCGGTATCGGACGCAGAAATTTGTGAAGCGGAACCGGGGTGTGGTGGCGGGGGTGGGGCTGGTGGCTTTGGCGATGACGGTGGGGTTGGCGTCGACGTTGTGGCAGGCGCGGATCGCGCAAAAGAACTACGAGCGGGCGGAGCGGCGGTTTGCGGATGTGAGGCGGCTGGCGAACTCGTTTTTGTTTGAGATGGACGAGTCGATTGCGAAGCTGCCGGGGTCGACGTCGGTGCGGGGAACGCTGGTTCGGAATGGGGTGCAGTATTTGGACAGCTTGGCGGAGGAAGCGGCGGGGGACATTTCACTGCAGGAGGAGTTGGCGGCAGCGTATGAGAAGGTGGGAGAGATTCAGGGACGACCGGGCGCGGTGAACCTGGGGGATACGGGGGGCGCTTTGCGGAGCTTTCAGAAGGCTTTGGCGATTCGGGAGGCATTGGCGGGGCTGCCGGGTTCCACTGAAACTGAGATGCGGCGGCAGGGGCACTTGGCCGCGGCATACGTGATGACGGCAAGTGTGGTGAAGGCGACCGGTGATATTCAAGCCGGGCTGGAGTTGGACCGGAAGGCTTTGGCGATTCGGCAAAAGCTGTTAGAGCAGGACCCGGGGAACCCGGCGCGGCGGCGGGCGGTGGCGGCGAGTTATACGGCGTTGGGAGGGAGTTTGTCGCAGTTGGGAGGATGGGATGGGGTGATGGATGTACGGCGGTTGGCGTTGGAGCAGTATCAGGCATTGGTGGCGGGGGACCCGGAGAGTGAGACGGACCAGCGGGGGTTGGCGCTGGCACAAGCGCGGATGGGGAGTATTTTACTGCACGAGAAGCAAGGCAAGGCGGCGTTGCAGCGATATCGGGAGGGGTTGGGGAACTGGGTTCGTTTGGCGGCGAAGAACCCGCGGAATTTGGGAGACCAGATGAGTCTGGCGCAAGCCCATACGGGGCTGGGGCGGGCGCTCGTGGAGACTGGAGATGCGGCGGAAGGTTGGCGGGAGCTGGCGACTGGACGGGCTATTTATGATCGGCTGGCCGAACAGGATCCCAGGGAGGCGCGAGGGAGGACTTTGCGGGCGGCGAATTTGGTGTTTTCGGCCAGGGCGCAGATGGCTTTAGGGAATTTGGAAAAGGCGGCGGCGTTGGCGGGGGAGGCGCTGGCGGAGCGGGAGCGGCTGAGCGCGGAGAATCCGGCGAACGCGGGGGCATTTGGAGAGGTAGCGGAGGCGCATGAGATGCTGGGGGATGTGAGGGATGCGCAGCGGTCGGCAGCAGCCGTGATGGAGTGGCGCCGGGCTCGGGAGATGTATTTACATTTGGGCAATGAAAAGAAACTTAACGCAGCGGACCGGGAAGCGCTTGAGCGGATTGAAGCGAAGTTGGGGGGGAAGAAAGCTTCTCGTTAGGGTGGGATTGGCGCTGGCGCTGATTCCGGTGGGTTGGGCGATGGCTTTGGTGCTGCTGCGGTGGGTGGATCCTCCGTTCACGGGGGTGCAGGCGCAGCGTCGGGTGGAGAGCTGGTTTGCGGCGGGGCGATATCAGAAGCGATACGAGCCGGTGGAGATGCGTAAGATTTCGGTACATCTGCGGCATGCGGTGGTGGCGGCAGAGGATGGACGGTTTGCGCAGCATTTTGGGATTGACTGGGAGGAGTTGGGGAAAGTGGCGACGGGGAAGTCGATGCGGGGGGCGTCGACGATTACGCAGCAGCTGGTGAAGAACCTGTTTTTCACGACGCATCGGAACCCGGTGCGGAAGTTGGCCGAGTTTGGGCTGGCCCCGGCGGCGGAGGTGGTATTGGGGAAAGATCGGATTTTGGAGTTGTATTTGAACTCGGTGGAGTGGGGGCCGGGGGTATTTGGAGCGGAGGCGGCGGCACGGTATCACTACAAGATTCCGGCCTCGGCGTTGAGCCGGGAGCAGGCGGCGCGGTTGGCGGCATGCTTACCCGCACCACGGAAGCGGCGGCCGGGGGCGATGAACCAGTACAGCGAGATTATTCTGGAACGGATGCAGTTGATGGGGTGGTGACGAGGACGCGCCGGAGGGTGGCTTCGAGATCGACGAACCGGACGGGTTTAGGGAGGAAGGCGTCCATTCCGACGGCGAGGGCTTGGGCTCGTTCGGCGGGGCTGGCCCCGGCGGTGAGGGCGATGATGGGGATGTTTCCGCCCGCCTTGAGAGCGCGTATACGGCGGGTGGCTTCGTAGCCATCCATTTCTGGCATTTGGCAATCCATGAGGATGGCGGCATAGTGGTTTGGACGAAAGAGGGATAGGGCTTCGAGGCCATGGCCGGCGACGTCGACATCGACGCCCATGCGGGCGAGGAGGCCGGAGGCGACTTTTTGGTTGACGAGGTTATCTTCGACGACGAGGATGCGGAGGCCGGCGAACGAGCGGCTGGGTTCGTTTTTGGATTCAGTGAGGGCCGCCGGGGCGGCTTCGGCGGGGACGGAGAACGTGAAGGAGCTTCCTTGGCCGAGTTGGCTTGAGAGTTGGAGCGAGCCGCCCATGAGTTCGACGAGACGGCGAGCGATGGAGAGGCCGAGGCCGGTGCCGCCGAAGCGTCGGGTGGTGGAACTATCGGCTTGGATGAATTTTTCAAAGACCCGCTGCTGCATGGCGGGAGAGAGGCCGGGGCCGGTGTCGGTGACCGAGACTTGGAGGGTGGGTTGGCCGCCGGTTGCGTGATAGGAGACGGCGAGGCTAACCTCGCCTTGATCGGTGAATTTGATGGCGTTGCTGAGGAGGTTGACGAGGACTTGATGGAGGCGGAGGGGATCGCCGAAGATCCAGGCGGGGACGTCGGGGCTGATGGTGGCTTGCCAGACGAGTCCTTTGGCGCTGGCGGCGGGGCCGTAGGTTTGGTCAATCTGATGGAGGAGGGAGGAGGGGGAGAGGGGGACCCGTTCGATGGGCATGCGTCCGGCCTCGATTTTGGCGGAATCGAGGAGGTCGTTGAGGATGGCGAGTTGGAGTTCGGCGGATTCGCGGACGGTATCGACGTGAGCGCGTTGTTCGGGGGAGAGGGGGGTATCGGCGAGGAGGTCGAGCATGCCGAGGACGCCGTTCATGGGGGTGCGGATTTCGTGGCTGACGTTGGCGAGGAACTCGGATTTTGTTCGATTGGCCAGTTCGGCGGTTTGACGGGCGCTGCGCATGCGACGGACGACGTAGAAGAGAGCCAGGATGAAGACGACAAGGCTGATCACGAGAGCGAGCATGAGGACGTTGCGACGGCGGGCTTCGCGCAACTGGGTCATGACCATCTGTTCGGTGCTGGAGAAGAGGAACCAGCGGTCGGCGGCGCGGCCGATGGAGCCATCGTCGAGTTGTTCCTGGATGCCTTGCCAGAGGAGGTCGGCAATGGGGGCGGCTTCGGTGGTGGAGCCGGTGGCGAGCATTTGGACGGAATCGGGGATGACTTGAACCCGGATGGCGACGTCCCGGCATTCCGGGGGGCGAGTGAGGAGGAGGGGTTCAAGGAGGCGGACCTCGAGGAAGGTGGAATCAGCCTCTCCGCGGCAAAAGGCGGACATGGCTTGGTAGCGGTCGGGGAAGAGGATTTGGGCGGTATTGGGATAGCGGCGGGTGGCCAAGGAACGCATGAACGGGAGTTGGCTGATGGCCATTTTAGCGGTGTTCCAATCGGGCTCCGCGCGAGCGTGATGGACGATGGCGTAGTAGTTTTGCATCCAGGGATTGCCCATTTGGTATCCCCAGCCGGAGCCTGCGCGGACGGAGATGAGAGGCCAAAAATCGACGAGGCCGTTATCGAACGAATGCTTGGGCCCGATGGGAAGATTAAGCCATTCGAGCTTGATTCCTTTGCGGCGGGCGGCTTCGGAAAGGACGTCAACGGAGTAGCCTTGTGCACCAACGCCGGGGACCCAACGTTGATACGGGGGGGCGTTATCGACGCCGATGCGATAGACGCGTTGATCGGCGCGGGGTGCCCAGGAGCAATGGGTGA
>JANODS010000902.1:0-2620 GCA_031412835.1 Acidobacteriota bacterium
GCTCCAATAGCTCCAAGCCCGGGTCGCGGGCCATACCCAATTGATTCAGCTTCGTGCTTCACTCTCCTTGTTTGGACGATCTTCGTCCCTCTTCGCTCCGAACTGCGGTCTTGAGTCCGATAAGTCACCTATTCGCTTTTACTTCAGCAGGAACATTCTTTTGTCATGGGTGTCGCATTCACATAAGCGGCCATTTCAGGGCGAGAACGACGATCTCGCTTACCCGTTATTGGACCCAAGTCTTACAAGGTCACCCGAGCTGGCGTCGGCTCCCCGTAATCTTGTTCCCGCGTCAGGATCCACCAGGTCGCTTCGGCCAAGTGACGAGCCACCGCCACTTTCGCCTTGCCAGACAACTTCGTCGTTCCCTTAACCCTCTGGTAGAGACCCACCGCGTGAGGATACTTTTCCGTCCACTTAGTTTGGTGCGCCGCGACGGTATTAGCCGCCTCCACCAGCGCCCACTTCAAGTGGTGTTTACTTTCTTTGCTCGTCGCTCCCCGCCACGTCTTCCCGCCGCTGGACTGCACTTGCGGCACCACTCCGGCGTACCGCGCCAAATGCTGAGCCGTCGGAAACCGCGACAAGGAACGCGCCTTCCTCGGCGAGCCCTCTTCCGTCAGGAGTACGAATGCGCCTTCATCGCCAACCGTCTCCAGTTCCTGGACCGCGAACTCATTGAGCAAGCTCGCGCAGCGGTAAATAGACTTCGGCAGGGCTTCGCGCTGAGGCCATATTCATCCAGCCGGAGCAGGCCGCTTGTGATGGAACGCATTTGCCCTGTGGCAGCAAAGTGATAATGTCCCCTTTGAGCAAAGTAGAAATGTCCCCTTGACAGACCCAGGCTGGTGGGATGGCAGAAGGACAACTACTGATGACGCAAGTCGATAGGGATCGGCTGGTGGCGCTGAGAAAAGCAGCGGCGAAGACGATCACGCAAAAGCAAGCGGGCGAGGAGTTGGGTTTGAGCGTACGACATGTAAAGCGCTTGGTCCGGGAGCTCAAGAAACGCGGAGACGAGGCGGTGGTGCATCGGTTGCGTGGGAAAGCATCGAATCGGCGGATCGAGGAGGCGGTCGAACAAGAAGCGATGGAGATTCTGTCTCGGGATGTCTATCGAGGCTTTGGACCGACGCTGGCGTCGGAGTATCTGCGAGACAAACATGGAATCGCCGCCAGTAAAGAGACGGTGCGGCAGTGGATGATCCGTAAGAAGCTATGGCGAGCGAAGAAGGAAAAGGTGAAGGAGGTCCACCTGTGGCGGCCGCGTCGGAGCCGGTGTGGGGAGTTGGTGCAATGGGACACCAGTACGCACGATTGGCTGGAGGGGCGAGGCGAGACGATCTATCTGATCGCCATGATCGACGACGCGACGAGCCGCTTGTTTGCGCGCTTTGTGCGGCACGATTCCACCGAGGAGAACATGAAGCTGGCGTGGAGCTACCTCGAGAAATTCGGGCGGCCCGTGTCGTTCTACACCGACAAGGCGAGCCTGTTCCGCACGGCGGAGAAACGCCGGCGTGATGAACCGGGAGTGGACAAAGACCCGGTGGAGATGCCGCCGACGCAAATCGCGCGCGCCTTGGCAGAGCTGGGAATTGGCTGGATTGCGGCGCATTCGCCGCAGGCCAAAGGCCGAGTGGAGCGGAACTTTCTGACGGGGCAAGACCGGCTAGTGAAAGGGTTGCGCGTGGCTGGGGCGGCGACGCTGGAGCAAGCCAATCATTACCTGGAGGAGAGTTACCTGGTGTGGTGGGAGAGAGAACTGACGGTAGCGCCGGCGAGTCCAGACGATGCGCATCGGCCGATCGAGGCGGGGCCCAATTTGGCTGGGGCGTGGAGCCACGTGGAGACACGGCAGATTCGCAATGACTACACGCTGCGGTTCGACAGCGTGCTGTACCGGGTCAAACGGGAATCGATTGTGAGCGGGTTGCGCGGGGCCACGGTTCGAGTGGAGAAGCGGCTGGACGGCTCGCTGGCGGTGCGCTATCAGGATCGCTATTTGGGCTGTGAGTTGTGTGAGGCCCATGCCGTCGAGCCCATCGCCGTAGAGGCGAAGCCGGTCCCGGCGGCGCGGAAGCCAGCCGCGCCCCGGAGCAACTGGAATGAGAAATTCGACTTGAAGAAGGCCCCGCCGATATGGAAGGCGGCCCAAGGCTCGGGACGCAGAACAGGGGAGGGCGACTGATGCGTCGAAACTTCGGAAGTGGCGGGTGCGTCAAGGTCGCCCGCTACCGGGAAACCCTCCGCACGAACCGGCCGGTAAGCCGGGGGCTTTTTTTCATCGTTGGAGGAAGGTTTGCGACGATCACTTTCCCGCCACTTGGCTGCGGACTACTACCTGCGTTTTTGAGGCAATGCGGAATCTATCGGTCCGATGTGGCTTTCACCCTGGGCCGGGGTACCGCCTCCCGTTGGTCGGGCCCGGGCCAGGTAAGAGAACACGCCGGGAGGAACATGTCCTGCCCATCGTTCACGATGAGTTCCGACCGGCTATTCCTTGATCGGGGTGCTCGCCAGCATTGCCCGTCTCCGCTTCACCGGCAGGCCCAGACTAACATGCACTTTTCAACGACCCGGGCAAAAGAGGACATTTCTACTTTGCCAGCAGGGGGAC
>JANODS010000903.1:0-3425 GCA_031412835.1 Acidobacteriota bacterium
TGGGGGATGGCGGAATTGGCGGGTCAGTTGCGGGCGGGGGACCGGGTGGACGTGGCGGCGATGGTGGAAGAAGACGCATGGGGACGGGCGCGGGGCGGGGCGGGTTGGGGATTGATCTTAAAAGACATCCGGGCAGCGGAAAAGTAGCTTAAGACTGGTAAACTAGATCATCCATGCATTCTCGTAGAATGATTTCGTTTGTGTTGGGCCTGTGGCTGGCTGGAATTGGCATGGTGGCCTATGTCGCTTCTTTGAGCCTGCGCACGGTTGAATCGGTGATGACGGTTCCGCCGCACGAAGCGAGTAAGTGGATTGACGTATTGGGCAAGGAAAAGGTACGGACGCTATTATTGCACGGCAGTTTGGAAGTGAACCGCAGCCTGTTCGAGTTTTGGGGAAACGTCGACTTAGTGATCTGCGGGTTTTTATTCGTGGCCGTGGTGATGAATAAGAGCGGCAAAGTTCTGATTATACTTACCTCTGTCCTGTTGTTACTGGGGACGGCTTCGACGTTCCTTTTGACTCCGCAGATGATTGCGGTGGGGCGGCAGTTGGACTTTCGGGTGGTTTCTCTTCAGCCACCGCCGGAGATTGTACAGTTCGCGGCTTTGCAGAAGATGTACTTCGGGGTGGGATTAGTGCGGATTTTGATTGCGGGGACGATGGTGGCGCTGCTGCTGCACCGTTCGGGGCGGGGTGCGCGGGTGCGCCGGAGTCGGCTAGACGAGGTCGACACGGTCAATGATGCCGAGAACCGCGGCATCAATCGGTGAATCCGGGCGGCCGACGGCGGTCATGGCGCAGTAGCCTTCGATAGCGAGAAGAACGAGATCTCCGGGGCCGGCGTCGACGGCGTCGACGGCGAGGATGGCGTCGCCACGAGGCGTCGTGAGATCGAGTTGGACGGGCTGGACGAGGAGGAGCTTTTGGCCTTCGTGGCTGGGGTGTTTGATGGTGGCGGTGGCGTCGCCGATGATGCGGGCGATCAGCATAGGTTTAGCTGGTCGACGATGCCGACGATGGTGGTATCAGTAGGGACTTCGGCGGGGAGGAAGGGGAAGCTGGATTCCTTGCCGCGGGTCCAATAGACGAGTTGGCCGGAGCCGACGCCGAGGGAGTCGGTACAGACGATTTGCTTGCCGGTGGGTTCGAGTTGGGGGGTGAGGGGTTGGACGATGAGGAGGCGTTGGGCGGCGAGGCCGGGGTCCTTAATGGTGGCGACGACGCGACCGATGACCTTGCCGATGTACATGACGCTACTTGCTCTTCTTGTCGAGGCTGATGGTATCGACGATGCCGATGATGGCGGTATCGACGGGGCGATCCTTGCAGCCATCGGCCATGCGGGCGGAGCTGCCGGTAACGGCGATGACGGTTTCGCGGAAGCCGGCGCCGACGGAATCGACGGCGATGAGGTAGCTGCCTTCATCCTTTCCTTCGGGGGTGATGGGCTTGATGATGAGGAGCTTTTTGCCATCGAGGCGGGGGTCCTTGCGGGTGGCGACGATGGTTCCGACGACGCGAGCCAGGATCATTTATTTGCCGTTGGCCTTGCCGATGGGCAGGACGTTTTCGAGGCTGCCAGCGGGGCGGGGGATGACGTGGACGCTAACGAGTTCGCCGACGCGGCGGGCGGCGGCGGCACCGGCGTCAGTGGCGGCGCGGACGGCGGCGACGTCGCCACGGACGATGACGGTGACGTAGCCGGAGCCGACCTTTTCCCAACCGACGACTTTGACGTTGGCGGCTTTGACCATTGCGTCCGCGGCTTCGATCATTGCGACCAAGCCGCGCGTTTCTACCATGCCGAGTGATTCACCCATGATTCCAGTTCAAAGTATCGCGCACTGGGGGGCTGTTGTCGATGCCGCCGTGCGTCGGCTAGTTGCGGGCGCGGCGGCGGAGGAGGCCGAGGCCGGCGAGACCTAACAGACTTAGGCCGAGGGAGGCGGGCTCGGGAACGGCGGCTCCGATCGTGACTTGGGCGCCGAAAGCGATACCCGAGGTATTGATATTGGAGCCTGCGGTGAGAGTGTAGACGCCGGGCAGGATCGTCGGAGAGGCGAGAGTTCCTGAAAACATCTGCTGCTGCCCCGAGAAAAAAGAAATCGGAATGAAAATAGTTGAAAATCCACTGCCGGCTGTAGCCAGACGAAAATCTGCAGAAGAGGGATTCGCCGGAACAAGAGATCCGTTGAGGCGGTACTCAAAACCGGAAATGGGCAAACGCGTAGAGAACACATCGGTGGAGCTAGGCACCGGATTGCTATCAATCAGAAACGAGAAGCTCCACGTCTGGTAGGGCGCGGTAAAGGTTGTGGGAGGCGAGTCGTAGAAGGTGCCCGACGAACTGACCGTGTACGGCACGGCGAAGAGAGGACTTATTGAGAGGAGAATAAAAAAAAGGATGCGCATAACTTCCTTAAGTTGCAGTGCTTAGTGCCTCAGGTTACGCCCTCCCGTAACTAAAGTCAACACTCCGTCCTGTGACTGCTGGGGGACTTAGCGCGCGGCGCGGACGGCCTCGTCGATGAGGGCGATGAGCTCTTCTCGGGTGACCGTGATTTTGTCGCTGCCGGGAAGTTCGTCGGCGGTGATGGGGCAGCCGGGGAGGGCTTTCGAATTCGACTGGATACCGTAGCGGGCGCGGGCTTCGAAGAGTTGGTCGACCTCTTTGCGGTCGAGGAGTTTGGGGCCGCCGAGTTGTTCGGCTACCAAGGCGATGCGGGCGACGTGCTCGACGGTTTCGAGTTTGTGGAAGGCGCTCCACAGGTCAGTGCCGCCGCAGACGACGCCATGGTTGCCGAGGAGGATGGCGTCGTAATGAGGGACGAAGGGCTTGATGGATTCGCTCAGGGCGGGGGTGCCAGGGAGGCCGTAGGCGGCTAGGGGGACGCAGCCGAGGTTGACGACGACTTCGGGGAGGATGGCGAGGTTCAGCGCGCGGCCGGCGACGGCGAAGCCGGTGGCGGTGGGGGCGTGGGCGTGGGCGACGGCCATGATGTCGGGGCGCATCTGATAGATCGTGAGATGCATCATGATCTCGCTTGTGCGCTCGCGGCGGCCTTCGATTTTGCGGCCGGTCATGTCGCAGATGATGAGATCGTCGACGGCCATGCGGCCCTTGCTGATGCCGGTGGGGGTGCAGAGGACGCGGTCGGCATCGAGGCGGACGCTGATGTTGCCGTCGTTGGAGGCGACCCAGCCTTTGTCGAACATGAGGCGGCCAATTTCGACGATGTCCTGGCGGAGTTTGTTTTCTTCTTGAACCACTGAACCACTCAGTGTACCAGCGTCGCTACAATGAGGGCAGTGGCTTATCAACAATCTGGATTATCCGGGCTTATGGCGCCGGATCGTATGGCGACGGGACTGCTGTTGCTTGTGAACAGTTCGATCTTCCTGGCGGTGCTTTTGGGCAATAA
>JANODS010000904.1:0-3365 GCA_031412835.1 Acidobacteriota bacterium
GGTGAGGATGCTGGCGCGGGAGGGGGAGCAGAGGGCGGTGGTGACGAAGGCGTTTTTTAGATGGGCCCCGTCGCGGGCGAGCGAATCGAGGTGGGGCGTTTCGAGAAAGGGTTGGCCTTTTAGGAAGCCGATGGCGTCGAAGCGATGATCGTCGGTGAGGATGAAGATGACGTTGCGAGGGCGGGGTGCGGTCTGGGCGAGGACTTGGAGGAAGGCGCGGCGGTTCATAAGCGAGCCTTAAGTCTGACAAAAATCGCGGGCGATTTGGATGTATGCCTGGGCGGCGGCTTCGACGCTGCTTAGATCGACCCATTCGATGGCCGCGTGGGCTCCGTCGCCGGCGGGGCCGAGGATGAGCGTTTCGATGCCGGCGGCGGCGTAGAGGGCGGCGTCGAACCAAGGCGTTTGGCCGGTGATGCGGGCGGCGGGGAGGATCTGTTGCGCGAGTTGGACGAGCGGCGATTGGGGGCTGGCTTCGTAGGGCGGACGGGCGAAAACGAGGCGGGCGGCGGGGCCGAGTTCGGCGAGGGCTTGGGCGGCGGTCTCGCCGGGGAGGAGGCGGCGTTCGATCTGTAGGGTGCAGGAAGCGGCGTAGGTGCTCCAGGCGGTGCCGCCGTGAATGGTGGCGAGGTGGAGCGAGGGCGGACCGAGGAGGGGGTGGGGCGGGCGCTGGAGAAGGTTCTGAGCGAGCTCGGCGAGGTGTTGGAAGTGCTGGATGGCGGCGAGGTTGGCGTCGATGCCGAGGTCGAAGCGGGAGCCGTGAGCGGCGCGGCCGGGGACCACGATCTCGAACCAGGCGAAGCCCTTGTGGGCCAGACAGAGGTCGAGGCCGGTGGGTTCGGTGACGATGGCAGCGTCGGGGTGGAAGCGGCGGAGAACCTCTTCGGTGCCGAGGCTGGCGAACTCTTCGTCGGCGACGGCGGCGAGGTAGACGTCGCCCGGCAGCGGCGGCAGGGCTTGGAGAGCGATGATGGCGGCGGCGAGGGAACCCTTCATGTCGTAAGCGCCTCGGCCGTAGAGACGATTGCCTTCGGTGTGGCCGGAGAACGGATCGGCCATTTCGTCGACGCCGACGGTGTCCATATGGGCGTTGAACATGAGGCTGCGACCGCCGCCCGTGCCGGGAAGTTTGACGACGATGCTGGGGCGGCCGGGGGTGGCTTCGAGGCGATGGACTTCGAAGCGGGGGTGTGAAAACTCGCGTTCGACGATGGCGGCGACGGCGGATTCCCCGGGGGCACCGGGGCAGAGGGACGGGTTGACGGAGTTGGTGCGGACGAGTTCGGCAAGCAAGGCGCGCATGAAGCCTTACGATAACAGGGTGAGCGCAAATGCAGCGATGGCATGGCTAGTGGCAGGGGCTTTGCTTCTGTGCGTGGAGTTTTGCCGCCCGGGGTGGGTGGTCTTCGGCGTGGGGGGCGGCGTGATGATGGCGGTGGGGGGCTACCATTTGGCGCTGCGCGGGGCGGGATGGGGCTTGGTGGGCTTGGCGGTGTGTTGGGCGGCGCTGGCGGTTGCCTCATTTGGGGTATGGCCGCGGTGGGTGGGCTGGGTGGCGAGTGTTGGAATGCCGGTGGTTTGTTGGAGAATGGGAGCCAATGCGGGGCTAGTTTTGCCACTGGTGGGCGCCACATGGTGGTTGCTCGGAATCGCAGGGCGTGCACTGGAAAACAAAAGTGGTCTAGAATGATTCGTGCTCGCGTGTATTCTTTGTCAAAATAGAGAGTACATTTCAGGAGAGATATGGCCCGTAACGAAGAAGGCGAATTTGAACTGGTGCTCGGCAACAAACAGTTGCTGAGCGTGTTTTTTATCCTGGTGGTTTTACTGGGAGTGTTTTTCACGATGGGCTATATCGTGGGGAGGAACAACCCGAGCAACGAAGCGGTGAATCTGGCGGCGGCGCGGAAGCCGGCGGATATGGCGGGGGTTCGACCGAAAGAGGTGGACGCGCAGGGGCAGCAGATGAGTGAGCCGAAGGTGGTGGAATCGCCGCGGACGGAACAGAAGAAGCAGGAGGCCAGCAAAGTCGAACCGCCGAAGCCGGAGCCGGTGAAAGTGGAGCCGCCGAAGCCGGCACCCGTGAAGACGGAAGAAAAAAAGGCGGAATCGAAAAAGAAAGAAGAGAAGAAAGACGTCCCGAAGCCGAAGGAGGTTCCGCCACCGCCGGTGCAGGCCGCGACAGGCGGGGTGGCCAAGCCAGCCCCTGGTTCCTATTTGCAGGTGGCCGCGATTGATAAGAAAGGGGCCGCGATTATGGTGGACTCTTTGCGGAAGAAGAGTTTTGCGGCGTTGATGATGGATGGGCCGAGCGAAAGGCCGGACATATTCCGTGTGGTGGTGGGTCCGTTTGCGACGGCCGAAGAGATGGCGCGAACGCGGACCCGGCTCGAAGAAATTGGCATGAAGGGTGCCATGTCGAAGAAGATTAAGTAGTGAGTGATTTGATCCAGATTGCGCCGCGCCCTCGCTTGCCCGAGTGGCTGCGGAAGCCGGAGACGCATTTCGAGTCCGTGCATTTGCTGAAGCGAGAGCTGCGGCAGAAGCGGCTGCATACGGTATGCGAGTCGGCGAAATGCCCGAACATTCACGAGTGCTTTCATCGGGGCGCGGCGACGTTCATGATTTTGGGAAACCTATGCACGCGGGGCTGCGCATTCTGCTCCGTGCCGAAGGGATCGCCGGCCAAGCGGGAGTTTACGCTGGATGCGGAAGAGCCGGAGCATGTGGCCGAGATGGCGGCGGAGATGCGGTTGCGGTACGTGGTGATCACGAGCGTCAATCGAGACGAACTGCCCGATGGCGGGTCGACGCATTGGGCTTCGACGGTACGCGCGGTGAAGCGGGCGTTGCCGACGGCGAAGGTGGAAGTGTTGACGCCGGACTTCTGCGGCGACATGGACGCTGTGGCGCGCGTGTTGGACGCCGGGCCGGACGTTTACAACCACAACATGGAGACGGTGAAGCGCCTCTACAGCAAGGTGCGGCCGCAGGCGGATTATCAGCAGTCTCTGGACGTGTTGGCGTTTGCGCGGAAATACCAGCCGGAGACGTTGACGAAGTCGGGGTTGATGGTGGGGTTGGGAGAGCGCGTCGAAGAGGTGGAGGGGTTACTGCGAGATCTGCGGGGGGCGGACGTGCACGTGGCGACGATTGGGCAATATCTGCAACCGACGCGGCGGAATATGGCGGTGGCGGAGTATGTGACGCCGACCAAGTTTGATGCCTATCGCGACTATGGGATGGCGCAGGGGTTTCAGATGGTCTTCAGCGGGCCGTTTGTGCGGAGCTCTTACATGGCTGATGTGGTGGAAGAACATGCATCTGCTGCTGGCGGCGATTAGCGGCGTTTTGATGGCGCTGGC
>JANODS010000905.1:0-5992 GCA_031412835.1 Acidobacteriota bacterium
GACGCCCTCGACGTCCGCCCTTGGCTCGCCAAGGTGGCGGCCTCGAAAGACGATCTCGAGTTTCTCGACATCTGCCAGGAGTACACGGCGTCGTTTCGCGACGGCCACGTCTTCTACGCCATCTTGTCAAACTATAGCGCCCAAGTTCCCATAAGCGTCGATATCTATGATGGCCGAGTGCTCGTCGAAGCGATCAGCCGCGTTACCTTTCCCTTGGCCACCGCTCCCATTCTACGAGGTGACGAAATCGTCTCCCTCGACGGCAAGCCAGTCGCCGAGATCATGGAAGGCCTGGAGCGCTATGCCGGCTCGCTGGCCAATCCCCGCGGCGCCCGTCGCTCCGCCGCTGATTTTCTTTTCTTCCGCCCCCAGTCCCGCATTCCTCAGGCTGTTCTTGTGCCCGATTCCGTCGATATCGGCGTCCGCCACATGGGTTCGGAGACGGTCACGACCTACACCACCCCATGGCAAAAGTTCGGCGAACCGATTCGAACTCTCGGGCTTATTCCCACGCTGAATGGCTCCCGCGTGGCCCGGCTCCTGGCTTCCACCGGCCAGGCGCAATCCATCCCCACCGAAGGCCCCGGCTGGAAGCGGATTCTGTGGGAGCACGGTTACTCCTCGGCTGATCACGAACCCGCCGATCTTGATCCCACGGTCGAAGTCTTCCACGGCGTCACCGGACGCAGCGCCATCCTCCCCATATTTACTCTCCCCACCGGGTTTGTTCGCCGCATCGGCCAAACCAACGCCGATAACTTCCTCACCGGCACTTACACCTCCGGCGGTAAGCGCATCGGCTACATCCGCATCCCGCGGATGACCCCGAACAACTTCAACCTCGCGCTTCTTCAGTTCGGAACGGAAATCGCCTTCCTGGAAGCCAATACCGACGGTTTGGTCGTCGACGTCATGCGCAATCCAGGAGGCATTATTGAGTACGGCCACTCCCTCGCCGAATACTTCGTCTCCTCCCGTCGCGATGCGGTTGGCTTCCAACTCCGCGCAACGCTGGCCCGCATCACCAACCTGTCGAGTCAAGTCACCGCTCTGCGGAACCAGAATGCGCCCACCTGGGCCGTTCAACTCTTTCAGAAGACGCTCGACGATGTCAAAACCGCGTATTCCGAAAATCGCGGACTCACCGGCACCTTGCCCTTGGACCGCCCCTATCTCGAACTCTACCCCGCCCTTGACGTCAATGATCGCCCCGTCGTGTACACCAAGCCGATGATCGTCCTGATCGACGAGTTCTCGGTTTCCACCGCCGATCTGTTCCCGGCGGTCCTACAAGACGCAGGCCGCGCAAAAATTGTCGGCTATCGTTCCGGCGGACTCGGAGGCACCAATGGCAGCTTCTACAGCGGGGTGTACTCCGAGACAACCACCGGCGTAACGTTCGGCCTCATGGTGCGTCCGAAAGCCATCTCGGCTGACGGCTTCCCCGCCACCCAATTCATCGAAAACGTAGGCGTTCGTCCAGACATCGAACTCGACTATATGACCACGCCCAACTTACTCCAGAACGGCGTCCCCTTCGTCGCGGGCTTCACGCGCATCATCCTCGAAGAGATCAATAACACGCCACAATAGAAGTATGTTTTCCATCGTCTCCGCCGGGCCCGAACATGGGCCCGGTGCCTTCGCCGTCGCTGACGCCGTCCGCTTCCATCCTGATTCCGCCCGCTCCGCCGACGGCTACCTCGTCTACGTCGCCGATCCTGAGGAATACGCCCGTCGCTTCGCCGCTTCCGCCGCTTCGGTTGTCGCCGTGGAAGATGGCCGCGTCGTCGGCTTCCTCCGTGCCGTCGCTGGCGAAGAGTCCGAACTCACCCCGGAATCCGCCGCCCTCGCCACCCACCTTCCCCTCCCCGGCTACGTACTCGTTGACCAGATCGGCCTGCTCCCCGAGTACAAGGGCCAAGGCCTCGCCCAATCCATGCTGAACGCCGTGATCGCCAAAACCAAGCCCGAGCGCTTAGGAGCCGTCATCATGCACGCCCCGCTCCGCAACACCCGCTCCATCGGCTTTTTCACCCTCCGCAACGGCTTTTCGCTGGTCCGCGAACTCTCCGATAACTACTTCACCTGGGGATACTACGAAAAACGCCTCGACGTGTTATCCTGACAGAAGTGCGCCGCGACGCAGACGCCCTATTTGTGCGTCCAGATCCTGGCGTTATTATTCCCCCAAGGAAATCCCATGCCGAAGTTGAAAACGCATAAAGGCGCAAAAAAGCGCTTTAAAAAGACCGGGACAGGCAAAGTCATTCGTCACCATGCGAATGCCCGCCACCTCCTTTCCGGCAAAAGCCGGGCCCGCAAGCGCAAGCTGAAGGCCGGAGTCGTCATGGATCCGACGAACAGCCCCGAAATGAAGCGCATGCTGCCGTACTAGATAGCAGCGCCGAAGGGGAGATTTCTCCCCTTCACCCGCGCGGCCGAGGCTCCTCGCACGTGCCCGTTCCGCCGGCAGACTAATCACTCATCTACAAGGAGATAAAACGTGCCTAGAGTCAAACGTTCAACAAAACGTACAAATTTCAGGAAGAAAACCCTCGCCAGGGCGAAGGGTTACTTCCTCACTAAATCCAAGCTCAATCGGTCCGCCCAGGAAGCGGTCGAAAAAGCCCTAAAATACGCTTTCACCGGTCGCCGTCAGAAGAAACGCCTCTTCCGCTCCCTGTGGATCGTGCGTATCAACGCGGCTTGCCACCTCGGCGGACTGTCGTATAGCCGCTTCATTAGTGGTATTGGCAAAGCGGGCGTGGAATTGAACCGCAAGATGCTGGCTGATATCGCCGCCAACGACGCGCCTGCCTTTGCCGCCCTCGTCGAAAAAGCGAAAGCCGCTCTCGCCTAAACCACACTTATGGCTCCACTCTTTGAAGAAACCGATAGCTTAGTTGGCCTTGAGGAAAGAATCCTAAAGGCCGTTGGGCTAGTGACGAAACTCAAGGAAGAAAACCGCTCTCTGCGGGAGCAGCTAACCGCTGCTCTCGCCGGAGAAAAGAAAGCGTTGGCGGAACTCGAAAGTGTGAAGGCCAACACCTCCTCCGCTGATAAAGAACTGGAACTGCTTCGTACGGAACGGAAGCATGTTAAGAATCGAATCGAGAAGTTACTCGGCCAGATGGACCATCTAGCCGAATCTTAAGGCCTCCCGTTATGGACGCGCCCGCCCCCCCCGACACGCCATCCGAACCCAAAAAGGTACGGGTAACTGTCTTTAGTCAGGTCTATAACCTGTCGACGACCGGGGACCCAGCCGAACTTGAAGAATCGGCCCGCCGCGTCGACGAATTGATGTGCTCCATCGCCCGAGGTGGCAACCTCGATGCGGGACGGATCGCGGTGCTCGCCGCCATGCATCTCGCCGATCAATTGCGCATCGCCGAACAGCGCTCCTTGCGTTTTCAAACCCTCTTGCGTCAACTCGACGAAGCCGTCGAGGCGTGAGCCTCGCTTTCCTGGTCCTCGCAAACGCCTTCCCCGGTGCCGAAGGTTCCGGAGCGTAATCGCCGGGCGGTCGCGGCGGAGCCGTCATCATTGTCAGCAGCCTAGCCGACTCCGACCTGGCAGCCTCCGCGCCGCCATCGACACCCGAGGACCTTGAACCATTGTTTTTGCCGTCGTCGGGATCATTGATTTAGCGACACCACTGACCGTCCGCCAACCCTTCATCGTCGCCACCCACGACGTCATCGTTCGCAACTTGCGCGTCCGGCTCGGCGACCGCCACAGGATCCAAGGAGACGCTTTTAGCATGTCACCCCCCGACCACGTCCCTGCCTCCTGGTCGATCAACGAAACGCTCTCCCCCAGCGGCGATATTCAAGACATTACCGTCCAGTCTCCTGCAGAGCGGCCACGCCAAGGGCAAACACGAGGGATCACCTTTGGCCCCCAAGCCGACGCCGAGAGCCGTTTTCACCTCGACGGCAACCACCCCGCCCCGCCCGTAGCCACCCAGTCCGCCGCCGAAGCCTACACCGCCGTCCTCGCCCGCGCCGGAGCCCAGCGAGACCCCGTCGATACCCGCATCGTCTCAGAAGTCCGAAACGGCATCGGCAAACGCATCGATTCCCAAGACGAAGTCGGTGCCTCGCCCGCAAACAAGCCCACCCCCGCCCCCCTCGACACCGACCCGGACGGGATCCCCGATGTCTGGGAAAAATCCACTGGCCTCAATCCAGCCGACTCCAAGGACTCCGCCCAACTTACCCCCTCGGGTTACACAAATCTCGAACTCTACCTCAACAGCCGAGTTCAAGACTAATCCTACTTCGCCGTCAGCGGTCCCATCGGCTCCCCAACCTCAAACTCACGTGCCGAATCATAGTTTGGGTTCTTAGCCGGAATTTGCGCGCCTGTTCTCCGCAGCCACTCTTCCAGCCGCCTACGCATCGCCGCCGCCTTCGCTGGCTGCGCGGACGCCAAATCATGCGCCTCGCCAATGTCCGCCTTTAAGTCGTAAAGCTCCACCCTGCTCTCCTCAAAAAACAGAATCAACTTATCATTCCCATTCCGAATCGCCGCCGCCGGACGGCCCAACTGCGGGCTGTAATGCGGATAGTGCCAAAACAGATCCCTCGCCCCACCCGAGCGTCCCCGCAACAGCGTAGTGAAACTGCGGCCGTCCATCGTCGGCAGTTTCTCCCGAGGAACCCCCGCCGCCTCCGCAATCGTCGGCGCGTAATCGTAGCTCACCACCGGCTCCGCACAAGTGCTACCTGGAGTCACAACCCCCGGCCAACGCACCACAGTTGGTACCCGAATGCCACCTTCGTAAAGGTGGCCCTTCCCCACCCGTAGCGGTAGATTCGACGTAACCGGCCGCCCCTTCCACTCCCGAGACGTCACCCCGCCGTTGTCGGAACTGAACAGCACGAGAGTATTCTCCGCCACCCCGGTCTCCCGCAGCGTATCCAAAACCCGCCCGACGCTTTCGTCCACACTCTCAATCATCGCCGCGTATTCGCCGTAGTTCTGTGGATCCTCCGGGCGCGCCTTTGCGTCGTATTTCTTTACCTTCTCCGCCTTCCCCTCAATCGGCGTATGCACCGCGAAGTGCGGCAGATACAGGAAGAACTCCCGATCCTTATTCGTGCGGATAAAATCCACCGCTAGCGTCGTCAGCCGGTCCGTCAAATAGTCCCCGGCCTTCCCATCGAGCGTCACTTTTTTCAGCCACGCCGGATAGAAAAAGTTGTTCGTCGACCCCGCCTCGTCCCCCGCCAGAGCCACATCGAATCCCTGGTCGGATGGGAGAAAACCCTTCGTCCCTAAGTGCCACTTGCCAATGCAAGCCGTCCGATAGCCCTCCGCCCGTAGCAGTTCAGCAATCGTCACCTCTTCCAGCGGCAACGCCAGCCGGGCGCTAGGCTGAATCACCTTACTGTGGTGATATCGGTTCGAAGCGCCCTGCAGGTGCGAAGTAATATGGAGCCGAGCCGGGCTCCTACCTGTCATGATCGCCGCCCGCGTCGGCGAACACACCGCGCTAGCCGAATAACCGTCAGTGAACACCATCCCTTCCCGCGCCAGCCGGTCGATGTTCGGCGTCTCATAAAACTTACTGCCATTGAATCCGGTATCCCGCCAACCATAGTCATCAATCAGAATGAGCACGATGTTGGGACGACGACGCTTCTGGGCGGTCGCTGTCACAGCGGCGGTAGTGGCAAGGAAGGATCTGCGAGTCATCAGAACTCCATTGTCCACCCAAGTTGAATCGCCCGCGCAACACCATCACCCTTAATCCGCTCGAGGTTCCGCAATGGCACTTATAGGATCGAATCGCCGCCCGGCCCCACGACACTTGTCGCCTAGTGCTTCGACACACCCAACCCGACGCATTAGAAGCGCACAGGCCGCGCAGGCACTGCACCAACGGGCGAGGAACTCGACCATCCTGCCGGGCCGAAGCGAGTCCGTTGTGCGCGTGCTTCCTTAGAAGTAGAACTTTGCCGCTATCTGAACAATCCGGCCG
>JANODS010000906.1:0-1952 GCA_031412835.1 Acidobacteriota bacterium
GCCCCATCACCGCACCGAAGCCAACACAACCCAGACCGACAATCACACCACCAAGGGGAATACGAATCCTCACACTGGAAAGCGTGGAACTAAAATCCCCAAGCGTTAGCTCGCATCCCGAAACTAACTCAGCCCGCCCAGGCAGCGGGCGCCCTCTCATCATCCATCACTTCGTGATAATAGCCGATCGAAGGCGTAGGCTCGAAGATGTGTGGCCGCAATCGGAAACAATGCGCGAACCGGTGCAGTCAGCCTCGACGGCGTGACCTTTGCCAACGTGGATCTCACCGAGCGTAAACTGGTTGCCCGCGTGCGCTAGACAGACCTCAAGGCTGCTGAGTTGCGAATCACAGTAACGGTGAGCCGTGTTCAGCGTGTGAGCATGCTTCGAATAAAACCACGTCTAACCCGCGATACTGCTATCACTTAGCTCAAGCGCCGTCGGATCTTTCCGTAGACCAAGTGCGAGGAAGGCGCTGGATCTGCGATATGCTTGAGCTAGCAATGATTGGCTCATGCAACTCCAACTCACGAAACGGGAAGTGATCGAGGAGATGACTCGGCGGCTGGTGCAGTTTTATAGCCCAGTTCGAATCTATCTTTTCGGTTCCGAGGCGCGAGGTGAAGCCGGGGCAGATAGCGATCTGGATTTCCTCGTCGTCGTGGCTGACGACACGCCGGTCGAGACTTTGCGGAGTACCGGAATCTATTCCCATCTGTCGGGACTCGGCATGTCCAAGGATGTAATTCCGTGGCGGCAAGGTGACTTCGAAATCCGCGCGGCCCATGTCCGCGCATCCCTTCCCGCGACTGTCGTCCGCGACGGGCGGCTGCTCTATGAATCCACGTGAGGCGCGGTTTCGGAGACGCGGCAGCGCCTAGATCAAGCCCAAGCCGACTCGAATGCCTTCGCCGTCTTGATCGCGGGCGGTTTGGCGGCCGAAGCGCTCTTCCATGCGCAACAGAGCACCGGAAAAGCGATGACGGCAGTTCTCACCTGGCATCAGATTCCATTCCGGAAGACCCACAACTTGGACGAACTGAGGCAGGTTTGCCGACCATTCGTGAGTTCCGCCGCCGCTCATTTCGCCGGTATAGAGCGCCTATCGCACTACGCTTGGCGGTTCCGATATCCCGATCCCCAAACGCTCCCGACCCGTTCGAGGCCGAAGCCCTCGGACATGCGGCCGGACAACTCCTGAAGGCATTGGCCGACCTGCTCGAACTTCAATTCCCCGATTCGGATGTCTCCGCGAGCGAGGCGAGGAGCGAGTAAACCGGAACCTGCGCCCGATGCGGTATCCGAGGTTGCCAGTTTAGCCAAGGCGATCATCAGACAATGCTGGGGAGGATCGCCCCGGAAGGCAGCAACAACCAAATCAGAGAGGTGCCGGGGAACTATCTCACTGATCCGGGCCGAGGTTCTTGCTGTGCCGTCCGCCACGACCGTCTGCGATGAGCTTGGATATGAATAGGGCTGTCCTCTGGCCGGAACGACATGCCCAGATTCCATCTTCTCTGCAAATAGGCGCGGTGAGACGAAGAGGCTGCAAAGTGATTCGCTCGCCACGGGCTTCGAGACGTACCGTGTTACCGGGCTCAAGCTGAAGTTGCTGCCGCGGAGCCTAAGAAAGTCTCACGCATCCCGCACGATTAACTGTCCATTCGCACATCATGACGGGAATCCTACATCGGGCCGGCCCAGATGTGTATCCCAGTTTATCTCAGTCGCTAACGGAGCAGACTGTGGAGTCTTGTCCAATACAAGATGAGCCTGGAGAACCGGTCGATTCCAACACAAGATGAGCCTGAAGGTGTCCGGATGGGCCAAGCTGGGGATTGCTCATTCGAATGCAGCAGACTGAGAATCCGAGCCTGGAGCAGATGCGGGCTTTTCTGGAAGGCAGCCAGGAGTTGGACTTCCACGCCGAGGGGCGAGCTGCAATCTACGC
>JANODS010000907.1:0-10660 GCA_031412835.1 Acidobacteriota bacterium
GCTTGCCTTCAGAATCAGGGAAAGGGCTGATCTGGAGTTCGACCCCGAGGCACTTCTGGTAAAAGCTCATGGCTTGGCGGCAGGAACCGGCGAAATGTAAATACGCGGTGACTTCTTGCATGGTGATCTCCTCGTGCTGCTTGGGCACGTTCATAGGATAGACTCCGGCCGGAGGGAAAACTCATCGAGAGCGATCAAAAAAACTTGGGTGAGGGGATGGGGTGATGGTTGATCGTATCCCGGGTTATGATTTTGTCTTGAGCGCGATACGACAGTTTGTAGCCGAGCGGTTCTTTGAGCCGGAGAGTGAAGCGTTACGGTATTTGCCGGAAGGGCCGCGGGTGTTACGGCACTCGGGATTGTCGGGACAGTGGTTGGGATGGGTGGCGATTCAACACTCGGCGGAGGAGCAAGTCGGGAGCTTGAACTTGTTCAACTTGTCGTCGCGGGAGAACCGCAGCTTTGAGTTGCCGGGGCGGCCGGGGTTCTTTGCCGAGACGGCTACCGAGGGCGTGGTGATCGTGGGAATGGAGCGGCGGCTGGTGTTCTTTGATTGGCAGAGCGGGGAAGTGAGCGAGACCGGGGTGGTGGTGAGCGAGGATGAGCGGGTAATTATCAACGACGGATTGGCGGTGGAGGGCGGTGTGCTGTTTGGGACCAAGCATCTTGGGTTTAGCGAGGCGATCGCGGCGGTCTACTTCTACGATTGGGCGAGCGGGCGGGTGCATACGGTGCTCGAGGGGCAGGTGTGTTCGAACGGGAAGTTCCTGCGGCGGGATGCGACGGGGGCGACCTTAATTGATATTGATTCGATGCCGAAGACCATTAGCCGATACCGGTTGGATTCGCGGTTGGAACGGGTGTTGGAGCGGAGCTTGGTGGTGGCGCCGGAGAGCTTGCCGGGGTTCCCGGATGGGCTGCGACCTTCGCCGGCCGGGGAGAGCGTGATTGTGGCGTTCTACAATCCGGAGGCGGTGAGTGATGGGGTGGCGCGGATGTACCGGTTGGCGGATGGGGCGGTGGAATGCGAGTGGGTGTTGCCGGGTTCGCCACGGGTGACTTGCCCGGAGTTTGTGGAGATGGATGGGAAGGTGAAGATGGTGTTTACGACCGCGGTGGAGGGGATGCCGGCGGCGATTCGGGCGATGGCTCCGGGGGCGGGGGCTTTGTACCTCGCCGATACGCCTTTTTAAGGCGGTTGCATCTTTTTCTTGATGTCAAGCATCTTGATACCAAGAGAACATGAGCGACACGACACAGACCGTCCCGGGCATTCACTTGTGGTTGCTGCTTTCGAAGGCTAGCCGGGCCATGGAAGTTCATGCGCGGCGGAGCGTGGCGGAGCAGGGGCTTTGCCTGAGCGACTTCGCGGTGTTGGAAGCGTTGCTGCACAAGGGGCCGTTGGCGGTGAACGTGTTGGGGAAGAAGGTGTTGTTGACGAGTGGGTCAATGACGGCGGCGGTGGATCGGTTGGGGGAGCGAGGTTGGGTGGAACGGCGGGAGGATGGGACGGACCGGCGGACGCGGGTGGTGCACTTGACGGCGAAGGGGCGGGGCGTAATTCGGAAAATGTTTGCGGCCCACGAACGGGACATGGAACAAGCGGTGGCCTTTATGAGCGCTCGGGAACGGGTGGCTTTGGCCGAGGGGCTGCGCCGGATGGGCCGGGGCGTGGCGATAGGAAATCAAGAAATAGGAGATCACGACAATGAATGAAATGAAACAGGTAGCGCGAGTAGTGGGTGCTGGTTCGCAGCATTGGGTGGGTGATGGGTTTCCGGTGCGGAACCTGTTCCCTTCGAATGGGGTGGGGGCGGAGATCAGCCCGTTTTTGATGTTGGATTACGCAGGGCCGAAGGCGTTTGAACCGGCGAAGGAGCCGCGGGGAGTGGACGAGCATCCGCATCGGGGCTTTGAGACGGTGACGATTGCTTATCAGGGTTCGGTGGACCATCGGGACTCGGCGGGGAACGCCGGGACGATTCATCCGGGCGACGTGCAATGGATGACGGCGGCTTCCGGCGTGGTGCATGAGGAGAAGCACGGGCAGGCGTTTACGGAGGCGGGCGGTACTTTTGAGATGGTGCAGTTGTGGGTGAATCTGCCGGCCGAGTTCAAGATGAGCAAGCCGAGGTACCAGGGAATTACGAGCGCGCAGATTCCTGAGGTGTCCTTGGGGACGGGGGTGGTTGGTCGGTTGATTGCGGGTTCCTTGGGCGCGGAGCAGGGGCCGGCGAAGACGTTTACGCCGGTGACGCTGATTGACGTGCGGATGGAGGCGGGCGGGGCGGGGACGCTGGAGCTACCGGCGGGTCAGAACTTCGGGGTTGTGTTGCTACGCGGGTCGGTGACGGTGAACGGCACGACGGTGATGAGCGGGGAGCCGCGGATGGCTTTGTTGAGTCCGGGTGGGCGGATGGTGGAGTTGGCGGCGAGCGAGGAATCGCTGGTGCTGGTGCTGGGCGGCGCGGCGATTGATGAGCCGGTGGCTAGCTACGGGCCTTTTGTTATGAACACGCAGGCGGAGTTACGGCAGGCGATGGAGGACTTCCGGGCCGGGCGGATGGGGCGATTGGCGTAAGACGAAGCGCTTCGATGTGGCTCCTGGCGCAGCGGAGGCGGCTACGGGGGGTTGGACGGGTGATGGGATTTCTAGCTTTGCCCGGGGGGAGCGCCGGGTTGGTGGCCGGTGGGCGGGGAGAGGTCGCCATCGGGGGTGGGTGGCGTTTGGGGGCGGTCGCCGCCGGGGAAGGGCGGGATGGGGACGGTGCGGACGGTGGGAGGCACGGAGAGGAGGCGGGACCCGGGGCCGAGAGAGGGCTCGATCGCGTTGATGGAATTCTCTGAGCGGAGGAGGGCGGGGTCGAGATCCTCCGCGCCGAGATCGAGATCGGCGGGGCCGTTCCAGATCCAGTTGCCGGCGATACGGACGTTGGCGATGCGCTCGCGGGGGCCGGCGACGGCGAAATGCTGCCATTCGGAACGGTAGGGGGCTGGATTGCAGACGAGGTTGTTGTAAATGAATACGTTGCGACTCGGGATCAATTCGGGTTCATCCGGGTTGGTGGTGCCCCAAGCGCCGCGATTGAGAAGTTCCTGGCAGCGCACGAAGTCGCCATCGCAGGAGCGTTCGCCGTAGCCGACTTCGATCGAGTGGCTTAGGCGGCCGACGCGGACGAGGGTATTCCAGGCGAGAAGAATGTTGTATCCGCCGTTGGCCCCGAAGCCGGCACCGTCGGTATCGTGGACGAGGTTGTTGACGAACTGCACGTCGTAGGCTTCGTAGTGGACCCACGGTTCCTGCATGAATTCGAGGCCGGTGCCCTGTCCCGCGGTGAAACCACCATTGCCGCAATCGTAGATTTCGTTGTCTTCGACGCGGAGATAGGCCGAGCCGCCTTTAACGTAGACGCACCAGTCGCCGGCGCGGTGGAAGCGGTTGCCGGAGAGGTGGCCGTAGCAGACGGCGACGAAATCGAGAGCTTGGTCCCAGCCGCCGGAGAGGTTCGAATCCTCGACGTAGACATGGGTGGATTGGTTAACCTTGAGGACTTCTGGCGGGCCGCCGTAGTCGCGGACGTCGCCGACGCCGGTGAGGGTGAGTTGGGAGAGCCAGAGGTGGTCGGAGTTCTCAAAATGAAGGAGATCGCCGCCGGCGTATTCGCCTTCGATACGGATGCCTTGGAGATAAGAAGGCGAGCTTGGCCCCGTTTATTTGCGCGAGGCGGGCGGTGCCGGGGCCATCGGCAGCGGTGACGAAGATTGGGAAGGCCGCGGTTCCGCGCTTGTTTTCCCAGTAGCGCGGGAGATTTTCGTCGTCGTAGACGCCGGGGGCGAGGAGGATTCGGTAGCCGGTATTAGTGGCGGCGGTTTCGGCGGGGACGCGAGCCCAAGCGGCGCGGACAGTACGAAGAGCGGCGGCGCGGGAGTCGCCGGTGCGGGCGTCGTCACCGGTGGCGGGGTCGACCCAGAGGTCGCGGACCGTGTAGGTGCCGGGGTTATAGCGAGAACCCGCGAGAAGGGGAAAGACGGAGATGGCGAGTAAGAGTGCGAACCGCATCAATAAGGCTTATCGACAGAAACCGAGGAGATCTTATGGCTTTTGTTTGAGGCGGATTCGCGTTAGCATAACGCCAATGCGTTACCTGGGTCTTTTTCTTATCATGGCGGCTTTGGTGAGCGGTCAGACGCCGACGGCGAGCGTGGTGGGGCGGGTGGTGGACGCTTCGGGCGCGGTGATTCCGGGCGTGGCGGTGAAGGTCGTACGACTGGAGACGAACCAAGCATTCGCGAGGGTAACCGACGCGGCGGGCGATTTTACGGTCCCGTATCTGACGCCGGGCAAGTACGTCTTGGAGGCGAAAGGGGCGGGGTTTCGGGCGCACAAGCAGGCTGAATTCGTGTTGACCGTCAACCAGACGCTGCGGTTCGAGGTCCAGATGGAGGTGGGGGCGACGACGGAGTCGGTGACGGTGACGGATACGCCGACCCCGCTGACGACCGAGAGCGGCGCGCGGGGCGACGTGACGACGAATCAGGAGCTGACGGAGATGCCGCTGGCGGGGCGTAATTTTTCAGACCTTGCGTTCCTGACCGGGGGCGTGTCGCCGAAGGGGGAGGATGGGGACGGGGCGTACGCCATTAATGGCGCGCGGGCGGACAACGTGGGGTTTCTGCTGGATGGAATGAACAACACGCAGCGGCGGAACACGGGGTCGATGGCGAATCCGCCGCTGGAGGGGGTGCAGGAGTTCAAGATGATTACTTCCGGGTTTTCGGCTGAGTATGGCCGGTATGCGGGCGGGATTCTGAGCGTAGTGATGAAGAGCGGGGGGAACAAGCTGCGCGGGTCTTTGTACGAGTTTTTGCGGAATGACGTTTTGGATGCTCGCGGATTCTTTGCGGTGACGAAGCCGAAGCTGCGGCGGAATCAGTTCGGGGCGACGGTGTCGGGGCCGATCATCAAGAATCGGACGTTTTTCCTGGTTAGCTGGGAATCGCTGCGGCAGGTGGCGGGGGGATTGCAGCGGGGAATTGTGCCGGATCCGGAGATGTTGCGCGGGGATTTCCGGAGTGCGCGCGACGCGTTTGGGAAGCCGCTGGTGATTACCGATCCGCTGAATCGGGCGGCCCCGTTCGCGGGGAACCAGATTCCGGCGGCGCGGTTGGATCCGGTGGCGTTGAAGCTGGCGAAATTCTATCCGGCCCCGAACTTGGTTTCGGCGGGAGTGAACTATATTGGCCAGGCGAACGGGACGAGCAGTTCGAACAATTTCAGCGTTAAGGTGGACGATACAGTTTCGGACCGGGATCGGCTGACGTTTTCAACCTTTTGGCGACCGAATCAATCGACGACGCCGTTCAACCGGTCTCCGATTGCTTTGTTCGGAACGACGACGGCGAATTTCGAGCTGCTGTCGAGTATTCGTTACTTGCGGACGGTTTCGGCAAGTCTGTTTAATGAAGCGAGCGTTTCGTTTTCGCGGCGGACGTTGAATCAGGGATGGCCTTCAAATACGCGGGATTGGGCGGGCGAGGTGGGTTTTGTGGGCGGGACGGCGAACCCGATCGCGCTGGGGTTGCCGCAATCGGACGTTTCGGGGTACATCACGCTGGGGCACGCTTACGACCTGCCGAAGATTTGGAGTTATAACAATTTTCAGTATGCGGATGCGCTGACGTGGATCCGGGGGAAACATGCGGTGAAGATGGGCGGGGATTTTTTGCGATTCCAGTATTTCTCGCGGCAGTTTGGGGATACGCGGGGCCGCATGACGTTTTTGGGGCGGTTTACGAACGAGCCGATGGCGGATTTCGTGATGGGTTATGCGCAGACGACGCGGCGGCAGTTGGATGGGGCGGGGCCTTACCATTTGGTCTCGAACTATTCGGCGTATGTACAGGACGATTGGAAGTTGACATCGACGCTGACGTTGAACATCGGCATTCGGTATGACCTGATGAAGCCGCCGAAGGAGAAGTTCGGGGCCTGGTCGATGTTTGTGCCGGAGTTGGGGAAGGTGGTGATTGCGGGGCGGGGCAACCTTTCGGATTTCGATGCGCGGATTGCGGAGACGGGGTTGGGGCAGTACGTGGCTTTGGCCAAGGATGTGGGTTTGTCGCCGGCGATTGTGAGAACCAACTATGCGAATTTCGCGCCGCGGTTCGGATTTGCGTGGCGGCCATTTGGGACGCAGAAGAGTGTGATCCGGGGTGGGTACGGAATGTTCTACGGGGCGAGTTCGCTGTATCGGACGGACGAGCTGAGCGATATCTATCCGTTTTCGGTGAACGAGTCGTATTCGGCGACCTCTTCGAATCCGTTACTACTGACAGTGTCGAACCCGTATCCGGTGGCCAAGCGGCGGGTGGGAGGAATCACGTCGACGAGCGGCCAGGATATCAATTCGAAGGACCAGTATTTGCAGTCGTGGTCGTTGACGATGGAGCGCGATTTCGGGGGCGGGACGGTGTTGGAAGTGGCTTATGCGGGTTCGAAGGGGACGCATTTGCCGCGGCGGTATGACGTGAATCAGCCGTTTCGGGTGCCGGCGTTGCGGTTGGCGGACGGGAGTTTTCCGAGGCCCTATTCGCCGTTCCAAACGATCAACTACTTTGCGGCGAGTTCGAATTCGATCTACAGCTCCGGGACGGTGACTTTGCGGCGGCGGTTTACGAAGGAGCTGTTTGTGCGGGCGTCTTATGTTTATGCCAAGTCGATCGATGAGAGTTCGAACACGGGGGGGACGATTGCCGCGGGATTTCCGAGCGCCCAGGACGCACGGAATTTGCACGGCGAGCGGGGGCGGAGCGACTTCGACATTGGGCACTCGTTTGTGGCGAGTTTTATTTATGCGCCGAAGTTTTCGAAGCATTTGATGCTGCGGAACTGGCAGTTGGCGGGGACGACGCGGGCTTACACGGGGCAGCCTTTTACGCCGAAGGTGGCGAACGTATCGCTGGACTTGGGCGACGCGGTGCGGCCGGATCGGATTGCGAGCGGGACATTGGCAGGGGCGGGGCCGGACGGATGGTTTGATCGGACGGCGTTTCCGCTGGTGCCGCGCGGGTCGTTCCGGTTTGGGTCTTCGGGGCGGAACGTGCTGGATGGGCCGGGGTTCTTTACGCTGGATACGAGTTTGTCGCGGCGGTTCGTGATGGCGGAGCAGAAGGCGGTACAGTTCCGGGTGGAGACGTTTAACGTGTCGAACCGGACGAATTTCAGCTTGCCGGAGACGCGGGTGGACGTTTTGAACGGCGGGACGATTAACTCGTCCCGGGCGGCGCGGGTATTTCAGTTGGGGTTGCGCGTTGAGTTCTAGGCCGAACTACTTGCGACCGGTGATGACGGGAAAGAGGCTGAAGTAAGCGACGGCGGGGTCGTGGTCGCTTACGCGCTCGGTGCGCCCGAAGTCGGTGAGCCAGGAGACAGGGAAGTCAGCATTGACGCGACCGACCGCGAACCTCCGGAAGGTCCGTTGGAAAGCCGGGTTGATGAGAATGTGATCCAACGTTTGCGCGTTTCCTTCGAACGAATACGAGTAGCGTTGGGTGGGGGGCAGGGTTTCGACCAGAGCGCTGAAATCGGGATTGACCAGGTCGGCACTCGACAACGTGACCATGCTGGCGGGGGTGGGGGTTCCGCGAATGGTGCCGATCCCATCAACGTATCCATCATTGAACTGAAAGGCATTGAAATCGCCGATTAGGGCGATTGCTTCGTTGGGCTTCGATGTTTGGAGGGTTTGAACGAGGTTAGCGAGGAACTCGGCTTGGGCGCGTCGTTTCGCGCGGGGGTTATCGCCTGGCGAACCCCGGTTGGCAACATCGATGAGGCTGCGGAGATGGTTGGTGATAACGGTGAAGTTGAAGCCGTTGAAGCTGGCGGAAAGCACGAGCGGCGGACGGTCGTTCAAGATTTGAGCGGAACCGATTGGCGGAGTGAACTGGGTGGTTTTGCCTTCCTGGACGACGGAATTGACGACGATTCTGCTTTTCACGAGGAAGCCGACGTTGATTTTGCTGGAGTCGTTTCCTTCGGCCAAGTACGGGGTGTAGCCGGCGTTGAGTTCGGTGGCTAAGCTCTGGAGCGCGTTCAGGTTTTCAACTTCGACGACGCCGATGACGTCGGGGAGCCGCATCACATCGCGGATAACCCTGGTGGCTTTGGCGCGTCGATTGAGGAAGTTACCGTCGTTGTCGGCAGCGCTGGTATTGGAGACGTTGTCGTAGAAGCGTTCCAGATTGATGGTTCCGATGGTGAATTCGACCGGGGTGGGGTCTGGAACGGCGGTGAGTGAAGCCAGTGGGCCGAGGCTGGGTGCGGGGGAGGCGTCGGGCAGAAGGGTGTAAAAGGCAGCGGAGAAATCGAGCACGCCGGTGATGTTGTTGATGGTGACGTTGGAGGTGACCGTGAGGACGGGTGCCCCGACTTGGCCGTCCGAGTCAACGCGGATCATCTCCGGATTGTGGTCAAAAGAGGGGGTGCCGATGGGTGTGGCGGCGGGGCGATTAACAGTGATGTCGATGCCGGGCTCACGGAACGGTCGGTTGGTTCCTTGGGGGACGGCGTAGAAGATGCCAAGACCCTCGGTGGGGGAGACAGAAACCAGCGAGGGGAACTGGACTCGCATGGCCTCGAATCTTTCGAGCTGGTACAGGCCGCCGGCAGGATTGACGTCGCTGCTGGAGAGAATGGCCGGCGCGGGCAGGGCGGCGGTGCCGAGCTTGAAAAACGTGGGGGAGCCAGAGAACTGGGTGAGGCCGAAGTCGGAAGGGACGGCGCTGGAGGAACTGGGGAATTCGCTGACCGTGCCGCTGACGCAGAGGCTATCGCCGGGGGCGAGGGCGGGCGTGCCGGAGGTGAAAACGAAGATCGCGTCGGAGGTGGCGGTGTTGCTGTCGCTGGCCCCTTGGAGGAAGAAACCGTTGGATTTGATGGCGGTGACGATGCCTTGGACGGTGTGGGCTTGGGTGAGGAAGGTGGACTGGTTGCCGGTGCCTTGGATGGCGCTGATCGTCGTTGTGGGGGCGCAGGTGGGGTTGGCGGAGGTGACGGTAAGCGGGAGGCTGAACGTGCTTGTGCGGGCTTGGTCGTCGGTAACGGTGAGGAGGATTGATTTGGGGCCGGTGGTGGTGGCGAGGGCGACGGTGACGTTGTTGAGGGCGAAGTTGAGACCGGAGACGAAGGGAACGGAGGTGTTGGCGCTGCCGCCGATGGAGGAGAGGTCGGCGGTTACGGTGTAGCTAGCCGAGTTGGGGTTTGCTCCGGGAGCGACGGTGGCGGCGAGGTTGAAGTTTTGGCCTTGGGCGACGGAACCGGGGGTGGCGGTGCCGGAGATGGTGGGATTGGTTGTGCCGCTGGCGGTGCCGGTGATGGAGATATCGTCGATGCCGACCCATTCATCATTGCCGACGGCGTTGGTGGTCATGACGCGGAGGTAGACTACTGCTTGGTTTTCAGCGGCGGCGGGAAGGGTGACGTCGACGGCGGTGACTTTCGTCGCGAGGCTCGCTTCGGTTGCGTCGGCGACGTAAGCGGCGGGTACGTTGGTGTAGGAGCCGGTGTCGCCGACGCGATAGTGGAGGGCGACCCGTTGGATCGAGTTGTCGGCGGAACCATCGAGATCGCGAACGTTGTATTTTACGTTGATGCTGGTTCGACTGGTGGTGGCGATTTTGATGACGATGTGGGGGGCGTCGGCGGTGCCGGAGCCGTTGAGGGCGATGGAAGGATTCGCAATGCCGTCGAATTCAGCGACGCCGCCGGTGGCGAGGGAGTTCGGCGCGGCCTGATTGGCGATGACATTGACGGGGGTCGAGGATCCGTCCGCGAGCAAGGTTTGGGGGTCGGTACCGGTCGCGGTGGTGAGATCGTCGCCGCGGTAGCCGATGATTCCGGGAATGCCGGACCAAGTGTTATCCGTGGTGATGAGGGAGGCGGTGGCCCAGTTCTGGGAGAAGGGGAGGGATTGGGTGGTTGCGTCGGCGAAGAGGACGGCGACGAGGGAGGCGAGAAGGAGGGGGCGGCGGAGGAGCATAAATTTAGTACCCCTGATGTATAGCATCGGGAAGATGACGAGAGAATTAATACACGTATGAACTGGAGTGCGATATAGTAAAGGAGGTCATCGGGCCGTAGCGCAGCCTGGCTAGCGCGCTTGCTTGGGGTGCAAGAGGTCGCGAGTTCGAATCTCGCCGGCCCGACCAAACGTTTCATGGACTTAGCGGAGGTGGATCCCCAATCCTCCGTCTCTGGAGTCCAAAGTGGAGTCCATTTGCAGACTCCGGAATGGGCAGTCGGTCGAAAGTACCGGCGCCCAGGGTTGACCTTTTAGATTTCATGGGTTGCCGGAAATGGGCAGTGGGCAGTCACTTTTTTCTTGTTTTGTGGACGAGAAAAACACGAAATTTCACTATATAAGAACCCACGGTGCCCACCGTTTGGGGGGGCGGCCTCGAAGTACCGTGTCTTGCCAGACAGGGGCACGTTGGGGGCCCGCTGGCGCGGGGGCGGGCAAACGTGGCTCTCAGAAGTCTCACAATTCTCAGAATGCCGGTCGCAGGCGAGGTTCGGTCATAAATGCGGCATCGTACCGCTTCTCACTATTCTCACAATTCTCAGAATTGCTCCCTGGTGCCGACCCAGACGACCGCCGTG
>JANODS010000908.1:0-3957 GCA_031412835.1 Acidobacteriota bacterium
TCGAGCTCCATCGTAATTTCGTCGGTCAGCCGTTTGATCGCTTCGAGATCTTTCAAGTTCGAAGCCAAATCCGCTTTCAGCAAATCCTGGGTTCGGTCTTTGCCATCCGGGCCCCGCATGGGGGACTCGTTCGGCGACAAATCGCCGCCGGGTCGCGGCACGCCTTGGGCCCACACCGCTCCGGCCAATACCAGCAAAAACAGGGCTTGAAACGCCATATTGCTATCATAGCGACTTATGCGTGATGTGAATATCGGGATAGTTGGATTGGGCAACGTCGGCTCAGGAACCATGGCGATTCTGGCCGAGACGAGCGATTCCATCGCTCAGAAACTGGGCTTCCGCTTGGTCGTCAAGGCGCTCTGCGCGCGAACCATTGAAGGTAAACAGATTCCCGCCGCCCTCGCCGATGCGCTCTTGACGACGGACTGGCGCGAAGTCGTCAACCATCCGGAGGTCGAAATTGTCGCCGAACTCATCGGCGGCCAAGGAGTAGCCAAGGAGATCATTGACGCGGCCCTCGCCGCGGGAAAAAGCGTCGTCACAGCGAACAAGGAATTGATGGCGGCCCAGGGGCCGACCCTGGTGGAAGCGGCGATCGCCCACGGTGCCAACATCGCGATGGAAGCCAGCGTCGCTGGCGGCATTCCGGTGCATACCGTCCTCCGCGAAGGCATCAGCGGCGACCGGATCGAAGCCTTCTACGGCATCCTGAATGGCACGAGCAACTACATCCTGACTGAGATCGAACGCGACGGCACCGCCTTCGCCGACGTCCTCGCCGAAGCCCAGCGCTTGGGCTACGCCGAAGCCGACCCCACCGCCGACGTTGACGGCTTCGATGCCCGCAGCAAACTAGCGATCCTCGCCGCGCTAGCCTTTGGCGAAAAAATCACTGCCGCCGATATCTTCACCGAAGGCATTCGGCGCATCTCCCCGATCGACTTTCAGTACGCCCATCGTCTCGGTCATACCATCCGCCTCATCTGCGGAGCCCGGTTAACCGCTGAAGGCTTGATCCTTTCGGTTCGTCCCGCGTTGATCCCGGAATCGACGATTTTGGCCAGTGTGAAGGGGGCTTACAACGCCGTTTGGGTCCGCGGCAAGTACGGCGCGGATACGTTCTACTATGGCCGCGGGGCCGGCCCGCATCCCACTGGCGTCGCCGTCGTCAGTGATCTGATGCGCGTAGCCCGGGAAATTCGTAGCGGCAGCCCCCATCGTGTCAGCCCGTTCGCCCACGACCGTCTCGAGGCCAATCGACCCGTCAGCGTGCTGAAGCAAAAGCGAGCCTACTACCTCCGATTCTTCGTCAGGGATCAGCCCGGCATCATCGCCGCGCTGGCCAGCATCCTGGCCGCGAAGAACATTGGTCTCGACGCCGTCCTGCAACTGCCTACCGAAGACAAAATGGCCCTGCCTTTCGTGATCACAGTGGAACCGACTTCCGAACAAAGTGTGCGGGAAGCCGTCGCCGAAATGGCTAAACTCGACTTTATGGTGGAGCCGGTATTGGCCCTGCCGATGGAGACCGCGCTATGAAGATCCTGGTTGGCTTCGTTTCGCTAATTTCGCTCTGGGGCCAAGCCGCCCCCGGTTCGAATGACCGCTATAAGACCGCCGAAGGTCGAGCGGGGATGGCCGCGACGCTAGACGGTCAACATCGCGATACGCGGCAGAAACCGAAGCAGTTGATCGCCGCGATGAAGATCGGACCGGGCATGACAGTGGTCGACATCGGAACCGGCGTCGGGTATATGCTGCCCTTTGTGAGCGAGGCCGTAGGCAAAAACGGTCGAGTAATCGCGGAAGATATCTTCCCTGATTTTCTGGCGAAAGCCGAGTCGAAGACGAAGGCCGAAGCGCTGGGCAACGTCAGCTTTGTACTGGGAACGGAGCGGGACGTCAAAATCGAGGCCGCGGTCGCGGATTTGGTCTTTATCCTCGACGCCTATCACCACTTCGAATACCCGGCCGAGATGATGGCCGGGATTCGAAAGGCGCTAAAGCCCGCGGGACAACTCGTCATCGTCGATTACTACAAGCGTCCCGGGGCGATGGCCGGGGCCGATCCGAACTTTGCGCTGAGCCATATTCGACTCGACGAGGCCGGCGTCGTCGAGCAGATCGAAGGCTTTGGTTTCCGCTCGGTCCGCCGGGAAGAGTTTTTGCCGAAGTCGCAGTACCTGGTCGTGTTCGAGAAAAAGTAGTTGTGGTATTCTAGAAATCGACCGGCCCAAACTCGCGGAGAGATGGCTGAGCGGTCTAAAGCAACGGTTTGCTAAATCGTCGTACTGGAAACGGTACCTAGGGTTCGAATCCCTATCTCTCCGCCAGACTTTCTCGATGTCTGAAAATTCGACACTGTCTTGGGGTCGTTCAACAGAAACAAAGGGCTTACGCGTTTGGCATGTGACGTGCATCACGTTTAGTCGTGCCCCCCAAACTGTATGTCGTTATCGCCGTCCTCATCCTCAGCGTGATTGGTTGCGCCGCGACCCTGACGGCGATGAACTTCGAACCGGAAGCGCTTACTGCGCGAACTCTGCAAAGTAACGATTGAATTTTTCGACCTTCGGGCGAACCACAAACTGGCAATAGCCGCCGTTCGGGTTCCGCGCGAAGTACTCCTGATTATATGCCTCGGCCTCGTAAAACACGACGGCTGGGGTGACTTCGGTGACCACCGAGTCAGCAACGTCGAGTCCGTTCATGACCGCTCGGGCGATCTGCAACTGCTCAGGGGAGTGGTAGAAAATCGCCGACCGATATTGCGTTCCCGCATCGTTGCCTTGGCGGTTCAAGGTCGTCGGGTCGTGAACGGCGAAGAAAACCGTCAGGATGTCCTTGAACGTCACTTTAGACGGGTCGAAGGTGATGCGGACGACCTCGGCGTGGCCCGTGGTCCCCAGGCAGACCGCCTCGTAGCTCGGGTCGACGACGTGGCCTCCCATGTACCCGGACTCGACGGAGAGAACGCCCTTCATCCGATCGAAAACGGCCTCCAGGCACCAGAAGCAACCTCCGCCCAGGGTCGTGATTTCAGTAGGATTCATAAAGAGTTAGATGCACTCGAAGGGGGATACGGTTTAAGCTGGCAGATATGAATCTGCGATGGCTTTTACTTGTGGCGCCGGCGATGCTCCTGGCGCAGCCTCCCGCGGCGGCTCCAAAGCCGGCCGCTCCCAAACCGGCAGTGGTGGCTCCGAAACCGGCGGTGGCCCCGGCCAAACCGGCTCGGGAACCGGGAACCTACGCCTACTTTACAATTACGCAAGGCGCGGTGACGATGGGCACCATTGTTACGAAGATGTTCGTAGAGGAGTCTCCGATTACGGTGAAGAACTTCGCCGACCTCGCGATGGGACGAAAGGAATGGACGAATCCCCGGACCGGGGTGAAATCAAAGTTGCCGCTCTACAATGGCTTGACCTTTCACCGAGTCATCCCCGGCTTCATGATCCAGGGCGGCGATCCGCTCGGGACCGGCACCGGAGGAACGGATCCGATTCCGGACGAGTTTCACCCTTCGTTGCGATTTGACGTTCCCGGACGTTTGGCGATGGCGAACGCCGGACCGAATACCGGTTCGAGCCAGTTCTTTATTACGGAAGGAACCCCTTCCCACCTGAATGGCCGCCATACGATTTTTGGCCAAGTGATTGAGGGGCAGGAGTTGGTGGCCAAAGTCGCGAATGTTCCGAAAGGCCGGGGCGATTCGCCGGCGGTCCCGGTGAAGATGCGAGTCGTCGTCCGGCGCGAGGGGTATCCGCCGGTGGCTGCTCCGAAACCGGCGGCTCCTAAAGTGGTTCCGGCTAAGCCGAAGCCGGCGGTGGCTGTACAGAAGAAAGCCGCTTGAAGCGGGCCAGCTCGCGATCCTTGTAAACGTCCTGGATGGGGAATACTTGGCTATGCATGACCAAGTAGACCCCGGCCGGGAGGAGCCGGGCGGCGAGC
>JANODS010000909.1:0-3858 GCA_031412835.1 Acidobacteriota bacterium
GCGCAGGGCGGTGGCGAGTTTGTTGGCGCGGGATTAGAACATGTCGCTGAGGAACTTTATGGCGTTGTCGGTTTTTTCGGTGAGTTCCATGACTTCTAGTTGAACGGCGCTGAGCTTGGCGGCTTCACGGCCGCCGCGCCAGTGGTTCCAGATGCGGTTGGGGGCGGTGAGGCGATGGGAGACGTCGGCGAGGACGGGGGCGAGGAGATCGTCGTAGAAGCGGTATTCGAGGAGTTGGGTGTTGGCGTAGGCGAGGAGTTGGAGGACGGGAAGGGCACCGTTGGGTTCATGGTCGTAGACGAGGGCGGCGGCGTAACCGACTACGAGGAGATCGCCGGGCCGGTAGCTCATGCTGGAGGCGAGGACTTCGGCCTGTTCGCCGGGGCTGAGGGGGAGGCGTTCGCCGCGGACGATTTGAACGATGGCCGGGCCGTGGAGGGAGAGGAGATCGGCGGCGTTGAGGGGATGGCCTTGGTCGTCAGGGGCGTGGTGGAGTTCGACGACAGTGTAGTCTTCTCGGAGGGGCTTCTCCGAGGGTTTTTTGATAGCGGGGGCTAGGGGGGCGAGGCGGGCTTGGAGGGTTTGGTCGGCGGTGGAGTCGGCGGTGTCGGATCCAACCCACAGGGCGGCGAGGGCGACGAGGGCGTCCCAGGGCCAGCAGAAGCGAAGGTGGAATTCGAGGCAGACTACGCCATAAGAGAAGTAGCGGAGGCGGGCGGCGACGAGGTCTCCTGAGGGGAGAGTGATGGGGGGGAGGGTCTCTTCGAGGGGCGGGCTTTCGAAGCGGACGGGGGAGGGGAGGGTGGGCGGCGGGAGTTCGAGGAGAGCGAGGTCAATCTCGGTGCCGACGTCGTAAAAATACTGGAGGTGGAGGATACCCTGGACGTGGTTCATAGGCGCGATAGACTACTACGGAGCTTATGATACGACGCGAATTTTTGCAGACGGCAGTGGCGATGTCGGCGGCGGCGCAGGTGCCCGCGCGGCCAAATGTGATTTTGATTTTGGCGGATGACTTAGGGTGGAAAGACCTGGGCTTCATGGGGGCGGCGACGCGGACACCGAACCTGGACCGGTTGGCGGCGGAGGGGGTGAAGTTTGGGCAGATGCATGCGTGTCCGCTGTGTTCGCCGACGCGGGCGGCGTTGCTGACGGGGCGGCATCCGATTCGGTTTGGGTTGGGGTATACGGTGGTGCGGCCGTGGTCAACGTATGGGTTGCCGGTGGGGGAGCGGACGATGGCGAATGCGTTCGCCGAGGCGGGGTATGAGACGGCGATTATCGGCAAGTGGCATTTGGGGCATTACAACGTGAAGCAACTGCCGCGGAGCCGGGGATTCGGCCATTTCTATGGGCATTTGAACGGGGCGATCGATTACTATACGCATTTGCGGGATGGCGGGTTGGATTGGCAGCGGAACGGGGTGGGGTTGCGGGAGGAGGGGTACACGACGGAGTTGTTGGCGGCGGAGGCGGAGCGATGGCTGCGGGCGCGGAACCGGGCGAAGCCTTTCTTTTTGTACTTTCCGTTTAATGCTCCGCATGCTCCTTTGCAGGCACCAGCACAGTATTTGGAACGGTATGTTTCGATTGCGGATGAGAAGCGGCGGGCGTACTGCGCGATGGTGGATTGCTTGGATGTGGCGGTGGGGAAAGTGCTGGAGGCGGCGCGGGGGGCAGGGCCGACGATTGTAGTGTTCCTGAGCGATACCGGGGGGCCGCGGGGATCGGGGGCGGACAATGGGCTGTTGCGGGCGGGGAAGGCGACGGTTTTCGAAGGCGGGATCCGCGTGCCGGCGATTCTGCATGCTCCGCATCTGTTGAAGGCGGGGGCGTATGGGCCGATGGCGAGCGTGATGGATTTGCTGCCGACTTTGGCGGAGGCGGCGGGGATTCCGTTGGGGGCGGGGAAGGCACTGGACGGGGTGAGCCATTGGTCGGCGTTGCGGGCGGGGGGCGGGGCGGGTCCGCGGAACAGCTTGTTTTCGAGTGTGCAGGATGCGCGGGGGCCGCGGCAGCATGCGTTTCGGGAGGGGCCCTGGAAGCTGGTCAGCATTGAGTCGATTCCGGCGCAGGAGATGTTGTTTCATTTGGAGGAGGATCCGTATGAAAAGACGGACCGGTTGGCGGCGGTGCCGACGGTGGCGGAGCGGTTGCGGAAGCAGATGAAGGAGTGGGTGGCGTTGCAGCCGGCGGGGGAGGCGAGTTTTGCGGGCGGGGCGCATCCGGGGTACGTGGTGCCGAGGGACTATGCGAAGGTGGCGGTGGAGTAGGGGTTGGGGATTTGGGGGTGACGGGGAATCAGGATGTGCCGATAGGGCGGTATCCGGGTCGGCATTCGATCACGAATTTTCTGGGCCGCTACCGCTGGCGTCGGGTTTAAGGAAGCGGTGACTTCATTTGAGGGGAACGGGCTGTCGATGCAGAGCGCGGCGTTGGGAAAAGGGGAGATTACGTGGGCGGCGAGGCATCGGCTGATGGAGACGTACGTGGCCCGGACGCGGGATTTCATTGGGCGGGGAAAGGGGGAGGCCGTTCTATGTGCATTTGTGGCCGTGCGATGTGCATGGTGTTCATGCGCCGAGTAACGAGTTTAGCGGCATGGGCGGTTGTTGGAGCGGCCGGCGGCGGAGAAGTCTTGGGCGAGGAGGAGGGCGAAGCGGAAAAGCATGGTTGCGAGTTTAGCGTGAGCAAAAGCGGGCTGTTAATGCGCCCGTCTAGATTGTGAGAGTATACACGGGAGGACTAACATGAGTTTTCAGGTACAGAAACCGACAGCGGCGTTTATTGGCGCATCTTGGTTGGCATTGATGGTGGGAATGGGCTCGTATTCGATCGGGCTATGGAACGCGGAGATGGCCTTGAATGAGAAGGGCTATTACTTCACGATTTTGATGTATGGCCTGTTTGCGGCGGTGTCGCTGCAGAAATCGGTGCGGGACCGGTTGGAAGGGATTCGCGTTTCGGCGCTTTACTTTGGGCTTTGTTGGATTTCGGTGGGCTTGTGTATGCTGCTGCTGACGATTGGCTTGTGGAATGCGACGCTGACGCCGAGCGAGAAAGGCTTCTATGCGATGTCGTTTTTACTGGCGCTGTTTGGTGGGGTGGCGGTGCAGAAGAATGTTCGCGACTTGGCGATGCACACCGAGATGACGGCTCCGCCTAGGATTTCTTAGGCTTTTTGGATTTGGTGCGGGCGGCGGCGATGGCCGCTCCGCACCAATGGCGCATGGCGTCGGAATCCTCGAAGATCTCGGGTGGCGCGGCGAAATATTTCATGGTCAGCTCTTTGTCGGGGAAGGGCTTGAAGGGGGCGCGTCCGGGGGACTCGCCTTTGAGATAGACGGCTCCGTCGGCGACTAAGGCGAAGACGAGGCCGTCGCAGTAGAGGCACCAACCGCCGAACATGTAACGGGAGGTGATGCGGCCGAGCGGGGAGAATTGTTCGATGCAGAACTCGACGAAGCGGTCGGGCGGGGGCATTGATACAGTATCGGACATGGCGAAAGAGATTTTGGATGTCGTGGTGGTGGGGAGCGGGCCGGGAGGCGGGATTGCGACCTACACGCTATGTCAGCAGGGGCTGCGGGTGGGCTTGGTGGAGGCGGGTCGGCGGATGATCCCAGGGAAGGATTATAACGGCCATGGGTCGGCGCACAAGGACTGGGAGAAGCGGTTGGCGGCGGGGTTCAAGACGCCTCATTGGAAGGTGACGGACTACCAGGAGAAGGACCACTTTGTGGGAGTGGGGGATAACCCTCGGCATGGGTTGTTGAAGGCGCTGGGGGGCCGTTCGCTGTGCTGGGCGGGGCATACGCTGCGGTTTGGGCCGGGGGACTTTGCGCAGTGGCCGATTGG
>JANODS010000910.1:0-2130 GCA_031412835.1 Acidobacteriota bacterium
TCCCACGGCATCGCCGCCGGTCGCGGCATCGCCGACAACGACCATAAAGATAAACCCTTCACCGTCACCGGCATCCTCGCCAAAACCTCCACTCCCGTCGACCGCTCGCTCTACATCCAACTCGAAGGCATCACCGCCGTCCACATCGACTGGGCCGATGGAGCCCCGCCCATGCCTGGCGAAGAGACCCCCGCCGCCAAAATTACCAAAGAAAACATGAAGGTGGAACAGATCACCTCCTTCCTCCTCCGCTGCAAGACCCGCATGGCCACCCTGCAACTGCAACGCGAGATCAACACCTATCCCGAAGAACCGATGCAGGCCATCATTCCAGGCGTTACGCTCCAGGAGCTTTGGCGTACCATCGGCTATGCCGAAGATGCGCTCCAAGTCGTCACCATTTTTGTCATCCTCGTCGGCCTTCTCGGCATGCTCGTTTCGCTCTACACCTCCCTGAACGAACGCCGCCGCGAAATGGCAATCCTCCGCGCCATCGGTGCCGGACCGGGCAAAATCATCGCCCTCCTCGTCCTCGAAAGTGGTCTGCTCTCCCTTGCCGGCTGCATCCTCGGCGTCGTCATGATCTACGGACTCAGCGTCATCTTCCAACCCATCGTCGAACAACAGTTCGGGCTCTACGTCCCCGTCCAGCCCCCCACCGCAACCGGCTGGATCTATCTCGGCAGCGTCTTGGTGGCGGGGCTTTTGATCGGCTTCGTCCCCGCCTGGAAGGCTTACCGAAATACCCTCGCTGACGGGCTCAGCGTCCGCGTTTGAACCGAAACTCCTCTTGCATCGAAAGTGAGAACGGGTTATCATGGTCAAAGAGCTCATGGCAAACGCTTCTCCCCGTCTAAGTTTGGATCGTTACGGAATGGCCCTCTCCATTGGCTGCGCCATCCATTGCGCGGTTCTGCCCATGGCGCTCTCGGCGATGACCACGGTCGGCCTCGCCTGGGTCGCCTCTCCCGAACTCGAATGGAGCATTCTCATCTGCACCTTTCTGATCGGTTCCACCCGCCTGGTCCAGAGCTACCGCCAACACCACCAACCGGAATGCCTCGTGCTCTTCTTGGCTGGCCTGGTTTCCTTCATCTGCGCGAAAAGCGGCTACTTCACTTTCAACTACTTCGAAGCGGTGTTCATGACCGTCGGCGGACTCCTCGTCGCCACCGCTCACTTCCGCAATCTCCGACTGGCGAAATCGGCCTGTTGCGAGATCGCCTAGTCCGAAACAAAATTTTAGTGTTTTGTTTCACGCAGAATTGACCCTCCTCTTGCGGCATTGCAACCGAACCTCGCCACACTGGTGGGCATGGAAACCCAAGGTTTGCATTTCCTCTGGCGGAACTCACGCGCTGCCGAATCGTTCCGCACCGGTGTCTCACTGCACAGCCATACCCTCCATTCGGAGGAGAATATGGCCTTCCTGCCTCGCTACGCCCACCGCATCCCGGGCGTAAGCCAATCCATCAGAAAGCACGAGGCCACCTATCGACGCCACTACGGCTACGACATCGACTACGGGCGCTCCTGGTGGACTCCGCCGCTTCCCGCCGTCGACGCCGAAGCCGTCGAAACCAAGCAGATCAACGATCAAGTCCAACTCCCGGCTCTCGTCTCGCTCACCGATCACGACTCCATTGCAGCCGCGTTAAATCTCCATGTCCTAAACTCCCATTCCCTCGCTCCCGTCTCCGTCGAATGGACCGTTCCCTTCGGAACCTCCTTCTTCCACCTCGGCATCCACCACCTCCCGTTCGATTCCGCCACCGCCTGGATGGAAACCCTCCGCGCCTGGACCGCCACCCCTGACTCCGGTCGCTTCTCCGAATTGATGGCCGCCCTTCATGCCATCGATCACGTTCTCATCGTCTTCAACCACCCGCTCTGGGACGAAGATCTAAAGGGCCAAGACGTCCATCGCGCCGGCGTCCGTGCTTTTCTTGACGGCTATGGCCGATGGATCCACGCCCTGGAACTCAATGGCCTCCGTCCCTGGTCAGAGAACCGCGACGTCGTCTCCCTGGGGCAGGAACGCCACATTCCCGTCATCTCGGGCGGCGACCGCCACGGCCGCGAACCAAACGCCAACATCAACCTCTCCCACGCCACCACGTTCAGCGAGTT
>JANODS010000911.1:0-3284 GCA_031412835.1 Acidobacteriota bacterium
CTTGACCCATTTTTCAGCGAATACCTTCCCGTCCACCGTCGCCGCCTCGTCCTCCAAAATCGCTAGCAGGGCTAAAAACGTCGCGGCCGAATACTCCACACGGATCTCAACCGGGTTCGACAACACGGTCTCATTGTCGTCGGTCAAATCTTTCACTTGGATCCGATTCGCTCCCGGCGCAAAATGCTCCGGCCATCGCTTCCCGGCGTCGTACTCGAAGGAGTGTTTTCCCCCGGCCGCGAGCACGATCATCTCGGCCTCTTCTACGGACCAGTCCACCAAACTTCCCGATTGGTAACGCAATATTTTGCCAAAAGCAACGTCAACCGCCCCGATAGCTAGCTGCACCTCCCAAGTTTTCTTCGGATCTCGAAATCGAATTTCACCCCCGGAACGGTTGGTATACCGTATCCCAATCGGGATGGGTCCACCCAGCGAAAAAACCCGCTTCGGCGCCGCCAGTTCAATCAACTTTCCCGTGGATCCTGTCGGCCCTTGTTCTTGAGGACTCATCAAACAACCTCCCATCAATACTGGTATCGCCGCCACTAAACCGAATTTCATAGTATGCCCCGCAGGATCTCAATCTCCCGCGCTGTAAACGCATTTTGGCTCGACGTGGGATCCATGAGGCCTGCCACTGGCGAATGGTCCCCGGCCCCGAATAGAGCCTTCTTGAACTGGTTCTTAGTCTCGTGTCCTGCCTCGTGCGCCACCACCACCTTTGCACGCGCCGCCGACAGCCCCGTCATAATATAGGCCCGACTCTCGAACGAAAATCCCTGTACCCGTTTCCACCGCGTATCCGGTCCGAGGGCGGTGCCCTGCACGGTGACCTGAAGCCACGGAAACGCGGTCCATTCGGACGTGACCGCATCCGCCGCCGGAGCATTTGCCGAAAACTTCGGATGGCGGTCCTCAATCGATACGATGACATTGATGGGCATCCCAGCATCGGTCGCCCAACTCTGTAGCCCAGCCTGATGAACCGCTTCAATTCGATCACGCCAGGCATTAGCCTTGAGTTGAATTGCTGCCCTCGCCGCCGTTTGCGCCGGGCCCGCCGGGCCGTTTGCGGCTGCCGTCTCGGCGGCCGTTGGAGTTTCAGCTGCCGTCTTCTTCTGCTCGGTCGCCCAATCAAGCTGCGTCTGCGTCGCATGGCTCCACAAGGCGATATACTTCACTTTGAACTTGGCCGCCAACGCGCCCACCGTTCCCAACTCATACTTCACAAACGTCGCGCCAGTATAGAACGCGGCCATCGCCGCCGTCGTGCCATGGGTCGACACTTGAGTCTGACCCGCCATCTCAAACGGCTTCAACACAATCTTCCGAAACACCGTCAACGTCGGCGATTCCCCGCTCTTTCCTGCTAACGTCGCCTTGACCTTATACGTGTTTCCCCCCACGCCCGAAGGCAGAAAGAACACCCGCGCCACCCCCGTATTCGCCCCGGAATTCCCCGTCAAGGCAAATGCGGTCAACTTGAATCCATCCGGCGAACTCCCCGCGCTCTGCGGATGCGACTCCCAATAGAGTGCCGTCGCGTCGCCCTTCTTGCCCAGCGCCTTCGGCGTCGCATGGACGAACGAACCCGCCGCGGTCGTATTCGAACCGCCCTCGATGAACGTAAATCTCACGCTGAATCCGAGCGGCGTCACAATCCCCACACCCGCCTTATTCTTCAAAAATATGGTCGCCTTCGCCTGCGCCTTGTGGTCCGGGTCGCTCATGAAAAGCCGATTCCCCGGGGCATCCACCGCCACCTCGATCTTGTCGATCTCAACCTTGGTTTCTCGATTCCCCTTGAACCGTTGGTCGGCCGTCTGCAACGTCACCGTATAGGGCGAACGCACCGGCCCCAATCGCTGCCCGTCGGCCCCCCGACCATCCCACTCAAACGACTTCCCTTCTCCGTTTGCTTTCTCCGCCGCATCCAACTCGCGCTCAAAGATGATCTTCGTCGGTTCCTTCGCACTGACCACCGTGAACAATACCGGTTCGCCCGTCAGTTCGAGAATGTCGTACTTCACCGTCAACGTTTCTACGCCCGGCGCAAATAGCGGGTCCACGCTCACCAAGATCAAATTCTGCTTCTTATCCGTAGGTTTCGGTGGAATGGGAATTGGCGGAACCGGGACCGGCACGGGCACCGGAACAGGTAACGGAAACGGCAGCGGCAGCCCCAGCAACTTGTCCACTTCCTCGTAAAACTTTGGAAACCGAACCTCGCACAACCCACCCGGAATCGGTTCGATCCGCACACAGCCTTTATCGCCTAGAATCCCGGTCTTCGGCCCGTTCGTCAACTTACTATCAAACGGCTCCGCGGGGAACGTCTTCGGCTGTTGCTTCGGCCACCACGGCCGCGTCTCCAAATACAATTTCTCCGCCAAACAAAACTCAATAAATTCAACCGTAACCTTCGGCGGAGGCGGCTTCACCCCTTCGCACGGCGAGGTAACCGTCAATCGATGATAGAAGCGACAACCAAACGTATCGAGCGTATCCCCAAACTTCCGCCTCGCCGCCTGCGGGTTCCGCCGCTTATCCCCGTCCGACCAGAACCGCGCCCGGCATCCCGCCGTCCCTTCATTCGCCCGCGGGCAGGGCCACTTCGCCGAAGGCGGCGTCCCCGGACGAAACAACAAAATCAACACCCGTCGATTGACGCTATTCTCGCGGTCTCTTTGGGGATGATTCGGAGTCTTATTCAACTCCTGACTCTCTAACTGCGAGAACACCATCGTCGGGTTAAACTCGCTACAACCCTGATAGTCGCCCTTCCCGCCCGCGTCCACACCCTGCCCCAGAAAGTCGGTCTTCGCCAACTTCATCGGACACAAGAAATCCATATACGCGGCGAATAACTTCTCCCGCGTCTTCGCTCCCGCCTCGCCGTCCACGGTCAACCCACCGGCCTTGGTCTGAAACGCCTTCACCGCGGCCTTGGTCTTCGGCCCGTTCACCCCATCCACCAACCCCGGATCGTGCCCCACCGCCTTCAGCATGTGCTGAATCGAACTCGTCCCCCAACCCTCGGCGCTCCCCCCCTCTTTCCGTAGCGCTTCCCAACGCGCCACGTCCCGAATCAGAACCGCATAGACCGACTCCGCCCGGTTGCCGCTCAATTCCTTATTGAAAACATCATTACCCACCGGATCCGCGTGCCCGAACACGGTCAACGGAGCCTTCGGATGTTTCTTCACCAGCGCCGCCAATTCATCAAACTCCTTCTTCGTTTCCGGCAGCAGAAACGACGAAGCGAACGCAAACCGCACGTC
>JANODS010000912.1:0-3399 GCA_031412835.1 Acidobacteriota bacterium
ATCCAACACGATGTTCGCCTGCGCGACCACGTACTTGTCTTCTTCCCAAGCCGAGAGGTAGTCGCTATGCGCTTCGATTTCGGCCGGCTGCTTGCCCGAACCCATGCTCTTAAGAGTTTTTTGATAGTCGGCGCGCAGTATCACCTGGCCGACTTTATAGTCGGTATCGCCGGGGTTGAGAACCTTGACTTCGTCGATGACGACACCGGCGACGACGCGACGATAGGGGCTTTCGATAAAGCCGTATTCGTTGATGCGGGCGAAGCAGGAGAGAGACGAGATGAGGCCGATGTTCGGGCCTTCAGGAGTCTCAATGGGGCAGATACGACCGTAGTGAGTCGGGTGGACGTCGCGGACTTCGAAACCGGCGCGTTCGCGAGACAAACCGCCCGGTCCAAGAGCCGAGAGACGGCGTTTGTGGGTGATCTCGGACAGTGGATTCGTTTGGTCCATGAACTGCGAGAGCTGGGAGGAGCCGAAGAACTCGCGGATGGCGGCCATGACGGGCTTGGCGTTGACCAGATCGTGCGGCATGGCCGTGGCGATTTCCTGGAAAACGCTCATCTTCTCTTTGATCGCCCGTTCCATACGGACGAGGCCGATGCGGAACTGGTTTTCGAGAAGTTCGCCGACCGCGCGGACGCGACGGTTGCCAAGATGGTCGATGTCGTCGACGGCACCGATGCCTTTGCGGAGACGGAACAGATACTGGATGGTGTCGACGAAGTCCTTGTGATCCAAGGTGCGTTTATCGAGGCCGGTGGCGGCTGCGTTGTCGTAGAGCTTGATGTTGAACTTCATGCGGCCGACGCGGGAGAAGTCGTACTTCCGCGGGTCGAAAAACATGCCGTTGAAGAGCTGGGTGGCGGTGTCGACGGTGGGCGGATCGCCCGGGCGCAGCTTGCGGTAGATTTCGAGGAGGGCCTCGTTTTGGAGCTTAACGGCGTCCTTTTCCAGGGTGCGGGAGAGGACGTTGCCGACTTCGTCGCGTTCGGGGAAGAAGAGTTCAAAGCTCTCGATGCCGGCGTCAATGAAGCGACCGATGGAGGCGGGGGTGAGCTCTTTGTTGGCTTCGAGGACGATTTCACCAGTGGACATATCAATGACGTCGGCGAGGGCGTAGGCACCTTCGAGGTCATTGGCGGCGATTTCGAACTGCTCGATTTCCGATTTGGCGAGTTCACCGAGAACGCGGTTGGTGATTTTCTTGCCAGCGGCGATGACAGAGTCACCAGCCTTGTTGGTAACGGCGTAGGAAAGCTTCATTTCCTTGAGCGCGTTACGGCCAGCTTGCCCTTGTTGAGAGACCTGCCAGAAGAGCTTGTTATCCTTGCCGATGACGACTTTGGAGGCGGTGTCAGTATAGAAGGTGCGGAGAATCTGTTCGTCGGTCTTCAGGCCCATGGCGCGGAGGAAGACGGTACCGTAGAACTTGCGTTTCCGGTCGATACGAACGTAGAGAAGATTTTTGCTGTCGTATTCGAACTCAACCCAGGATCCGCGGTAGGGGATGAACTTACCGAGGAAGTAGCCTTGGGCCTGGACGCGTTCGAAGAAGACGCCGGGGGAGCGGTGCAACTGGGAGACGATGACGCGTTCGGTGCCGTTGATGACGAAGGTACCGTTTTCGGTCATCAGCGGAATTTCGCCGAAGAAGACTTCCTGTTCCTTGATGTCGCGAACGGACTTCGAACCGGTGTCGGGGTCCTTATCAAAGACGGTGAGCCGGATGGTGACTTTGAGGGGAGCGGCGTAGGTCATCGAGCGCTCTTCGCACTCGGGGACGTCGTACTTCAGTTGGAGGCCGACGGGGTCACCGCAGCGGTTGCAGAAGGTGACGACGTTCTTATTAAACGTTCCGCACTTGTCGCAAAGTACGTCGCCGGGGTGGAACGGGTCCGTTTTGATAATCGATCCGCAAGAGCGGCAGGTGGAGCGGAGATTGTGCAGACCTTTAAGGTTGCTGCATTTGCATTCCCAGTTTCCAATCGAATAGTCGACGAAGTCGAGTTGGGAGAGGCCGCGGAAGTCCGAGATGGGGAAGACGCTGGCGAAGACGGATTGGAGACCGGAGTCGTCGCGTTCCGTGGGGAGCAAGTCCATTTGCAGGAAGCGCTCGTAGCTTTGTTTTTGGACTTCAATGAGGTTCGGGATGGGTACCGAAGTCTTAATCTTGGAAAAGTCCAAACGTTGGCGCTGGGTAACGTTCGCAGGGCTACTCATGATTCACTCCTAAAAGACATGCACAAAAAGAGACGGGCGGCAAAGCGTCGGGTGCTAGAGCCGCGGGTTTAAAGCAAGTTTGCCGGTTACAGACGGGTCGGATATAGAGCAGATGAGCGCGTAGGGGGGTGCGCTGGGAGGAAGGCAAAAGAATGCTTGGCGGTCGTGGAGACGACTGCGAGAAAAGCAGCGGAAGGAAAGATTCACAGATTGGTTTACCGGGCCCGACTCCGGCTTGTCTTCCAAGATAACAGAAGAATGAATGGCCCGTCAAATGCATGGGTCGTTCGAGGGTGGCGAACCCGGTCGGATCAGACGGCTATTGCCCTGACCGATAGCTGGCGATGGCCTCGGCCGTCCGGAGATACCGGTTGTAGACTTCGAGCTTCAACACCGATGGCGACTTCTTCAGCTCTCCGAGGCCCATCACATTCTTCAAATTCGGGCTGAAACGTCCCCAGCCGTACTGGCGGTCGTCGGCACCGTCGTTGAATTGGCCGTTCGTTACGAAGCTTATGATCTTCGGGCCGCCATCGACAATCACGACGATGTGCTGGGGCTTACCGGCCGTGATCGATCCCGGATCGGAGGCCCAGCGGCTCTCGGTTCGGCCGTCGGTCAGCGCCAGTTCCACCGCGCCTCCCGCTACCGTGCGGAGCGCCAGGCCAGCGCTGCTTAATAAAGTCTGGCCGGGTTCGAGATTGGATAGGCTAACCCAAAGGTCGAGCGAGAAACCGGCTCGGAGATCTTCCTTGCCGTGGTCGGCTCGTTTGGAGCGCTGATAAAACGTGATTTCGCTGACGGGGCTGGGCTTCGGGCGCTCGGCGGTTCCCCAGAGTCCGGCCAGGAGGACGGGGTCGATTTCGTGAACCCGGGCGACATCCTTCTGCGTTTCGGTCAAATAGTACTTGCCGCCGTCCTCGACCAGGTCCGGGTAGCTCATGCGGATGATGGGGTCGTCGTCGTAGAGGGCGATCTCTGGTTGTGACCAGCGGATGATCTTCCCAGTGGGGCCGTCGGCTTCGATGCCGCCCGAGAGCCAGACGGGGTTGCGCTCTTCGTAGGCGTTCGTGCGTTGGCGGGGATGGTCGCGAATGAAGCGTCCGCCGTGATTGTGGAACCAGTAAAGATACTTGCCATTCTCGGCGCGCCAGGCGAAGTTGGCGGCGCGGGGGT
>JANODS010000913.1:0-1944 GCA_031412835.1 Acidobacteriota bacterium
AATCCCGCGAACTCCTCTCCGACTCCACCGGCAACTTCCAGTTCAACGCCATGCCCAGCGGCTTCTACTCCGTCTCCGCCTCCGGTGCCTCCTTCAAAACCTCCCTCGCCTCCAAACTCGAACTCCGTGTCAACTCCCAACTCCGCGTCGACATCGTCATGCAACTCGGCGGCATCACCGAGAAAGTTCAAGTCGAGGCCACCACTCCCCAACTCCAAACCAACACCGCCGTCATGGGCACCGTCATCGACGCCCGCACCATGATCGAACTCCCCCTCAACTCCCGAAATTTCTTCGACCTCGCCGCTCTCACCCCCGGCAGCATCCGCGTCGCCAGCGGCTCCTCCGTCATGGACCAACGCTCCATCGAAATCGGCGGCGTCCGCAACACCTCCACCAACGCCACCCTCGACGGCGTCGATTTCTCCGTCGCCAATGTTAACAACCCCGCCATCGCCCTCTCCCTCGACGCCATCCAGGAGTTCAAAGTCCAGACTAACTTCATGGACGCCTCTTACGGCTACGGTGCCGCCGGCATCGACATGGTCAGCAAACGCGGCACGAACGCCTTCCACGGAGTCCTCTACGATTTCGTCCGCAACCGCGCCTTCCAGGCCGGTCAATTTTTCCGTCCCCCCGCCGGTGCCCCCCGCTTCACTTATAACCAATTCGGAGCCAACGCCGGCGGCAAAATCATTAAGGACAAACTCTTCCTCTTCGGCAACTACGAAGGCCGCCGCCGCAGCACCGGCACCATCCTCCAGGGCCTCATCCCCACCGAAGCCATGAAACGCGGCGACTTCTCCGCCACCAACAAAATCGTCCGCGATCCCGCCAACGGCGGTGCCCCCTTCCCCGGAAATATAATCCCCTCCAATCGCTTCGATCGCCTCACTAATTCCCTCATCCCCTTCTTTCCCGCCGCTAACTTCAGCGGTCGCCCCGGAGTTAACTTCATAACAACCCCCAGTAACATCGAACGACGCGACCAGATCACCGGCCGCGTTGACTATCTCGTCTCGCCCCGCGGCTCCCTCTTCGGTCGCTACAGCTTCGCCGACAACGCCCTCGGCGACGCCGCCTACCGCGTCGGCAAAGGCCTCATCCGCCCCGACCGCACCCAAAACATGGCCATCGGCTACACCCATACCTTCGGTGCCAACACCATCTCCGAAACTCGCCTCGGCTTCACCAAAGCCTATCTCGCCCGCACCAGCGACGGCGACCGCTTCTCCAAAAACTACGCCGCCGAACTCGGCATCAAAAACCTCGGTGCCGTCCCCGGAGACTACACCGAACCTTCCATCACCCTCACCGAATACGCCCCCGGCAACCCCAACGGCTCGCCCGGCTTCGTCGGCTACGGCCTCCGCATCGTTCAAAATAACCTCTACTATCGCGTCGCCGAAACCCTCACCTACATCCGCGGCAAACACAGTCTCAAGGTCGGCGGCGACGTCAATCGCCTCATGGTCGGCTACGACCAAGGTTCCAATCAAAACGGAATTTTCAACTTTGCCAACAACTTCACCGGCGACTCCTTCGGCGACTTCCTCCTCGGCCATCCCCTCTCCGCTCAAGCCGGCCTCGGCTCCATCGGCAACTTCGGCGGCGTCGCTAAATACGCCATCGGCACCCGCTATCAAGCCTTCCTCCAAGACGATTGGAAACTCACTGACCGCCTCACCCTAAACCTCGGCCTCCGCTACGAAGTCTTCCAAAACTGGCGCGGCCGCCTCGCCAACTTTGACCTCGGCCTCAACCGTCAACTCCTCGCCGGCCAAAACTTCTATTACCAGCCCGGCATCGGTTTAGTAAGCACCTCCGAACCCACCCTTCCCACCCGTCCCATCGTCACCGACAAGAATAACTTCATGCCTCGCGTCGGCCTCGCTTACCGGCTTGGGTCCAAAACCGTCATCCGCGCCGGCGTCGGAATCTTCA
>JANODS010000914.1:0-6495 GCA_031412835.1 Acidobacteriota bacterium
GCGGTCACAATCGTCGCATGCAACTCGACCATCCCCTTCGCCGCCTCCATCCGCATCGGCAACGAAGTTTGAAACTTCCGAATGATCGGCCCCTTCTCGACGCCAATCACACCCGCGTACGAACCCGTCATACCCACATCCGTCTGGTACGCCGTCCCACCTGGCAGAATCCGCTCATCCGCCGTCGGAATATGCGTATGCGTCCCCACCACCGCCGTCACCCGACCATCCAAATGCCAGCCAAACGCCACCTTCTCGCTCGTCGCCTCCGCATGAAAATCGATGAACCGAACTTTGATCCGATCCGGTATCTGCGCCAGCAACTCCTCCACCTTCCGAAACGGATCATCCAGCGTCGCCATAAACGTCCGCCCCTGCAGGTTCATCACCGCATACTCCGCCCCGTTCCGCGCCTTGCCCATATACAATCCCGACCCCGCCAACAACGGTGAATAATTCGCCGGACGCAACAGCCGCGGCTGACGCGGCAAATACTCATGAATCTCCGTCTTGTCCCATACGTGATTTCCCGTCGTCATCACCTCGACACCCAAAGAGATAAACTCTTCGGCTATCGCCGCCGTCACCCCAAAACCACCCGCCGAGTTCTCCACGTTGGCGATGATCAAGTCGATCCGCTCCTCCGTCACAATCTGATGAAGCAGGTTGGCCACGATCCGCCGCCCAGGCGAGGCGAAAACATCGCCGATAAAGAGAATATTCATGCAAGCAGAGGTTTGGAGCGTCCCCGGAAGACTATGAAACCTCCGTCATTGACCCGTCTTTTGGAACGGGGGAGCCCTCCGCGTGCCTTCAGGCTTCTCCCTGGAACTTGCGTTCAGGAGCATGCTCACCGGCACATTTGTGCGAGACGAACTCCATGACATTGATTATCGGATCAAATTTAGAAGGCCCCACCTGACCCCCGGAAACACTCCAAAGGTCAGGATAGCATGCCAACGCTTAAGCGGCCAGACGCCCCGTCTTCTTCCACTCCGCAATCCGGCTGAAATGATACTGGAAGTAGTAGATGTTGAAGAAAAACGTCATCACCGGGCTCAACTTCAAGCCGATATTCTCCACCGTGTTGTAATGTCGCTCAATCGACGCCCGCATATTAAAGATGCCCAGAATCGCCAAAATGATCCCGCCCAAGTAGCAAACCATGCCCACCAGAATCGGGATAATCGCCAGCGACGAATTCACAGCCATGCTCAAAATTGACGCCACAATTATGCCGCCAAACAACAGGCCCCAACCACCCAGAATCATCTTCATCGCCTTGCTCTGGGGGTCAATCTTTTTCACGAAGACTAACTGCGTGTAGAACCAATAGAGAATAAAAAGCGAACAGAAGATCCCGATCAACAACACAAGCCACCACTGCATCTCAGGAGGAGCCGGCCAAGCGCCCGATGCCGCCGGATTCGGCGCAAAGCCGCCGCCCGCGGGGGGGCCACCAAACCCTTGTTGCGGAGGTCCACCAAAACCCTGCTGCCCCGCCGGAGGACCACCAAATCCTTGTTGCCCGGCCGGAGGGCCACCAAAGCCGCCCTGCTGCGGAGGCGCTCCAAACGGATTCGGTGCCGCCCCCGGCGCCCCAAACGGATTCGACTGCATCGGCTGCTGCTGCTGCGGAGGAGAAGGCGGATTCCAAACCGGGTTCGCATCCGTCGGCGAGGCAAACGGATTCGGAGCCTGCGTCGGTGCCGCCGGGGGCGTAAACACAGGAGCCGGAGGTGGCATGAACACAGGCACCGCAGCCGCCATCGGCGCCGCGGCCGGCGGATTGAAGAAATCCGTCTGCGCCACCCATTGCTCGGAGTCCTCGGCACGGACCTTATCGTCCGGACCAATTCGACCCTCGCTCTGATACCGCTTCAAATCATCAAAGGAGTAAGGTCCGAAACTCCGGCCTTCTCGCTGCAAGAAATACTTCATATTTGCCTCACGCTTGCCGCAAGACTTCTGCGAGTTCTTTTTCGGGGACCGCGCCCTCTTTGATCACACGCCAATAGGGTTCGGTAATATCAATCGTCGTCGGACCCATCCCCGGACAGGTTCCCCCATCCAAAACAAGGTCCAGACGACCGTCCATCGTACCAAAGACTGCAATGCCACTGGTACACGTCGGTTGACCGCTTATATTAGCACTCGTAGCAATCAACGGTTGGTTCAACTTCTGCAACAACGCCTGCGCCACTTTCGACTGCGAATGCCGCAAGCCCAATCGGCCTGTATTTCCCGTCGCCCGCAGCGGAACTTTGGCCGCCGCCGCCACGATCACCGTCAGCGGCCCCGGCCAAAAAGCCCGCGCCAAGAGCCTGAATCGCGCCGACACCTCGGCACACAACTCTTCCGCCATCGCCACGTCGCTCACAAGCAGCGGCAAGCTCCGCCCTGCCTCCCGGCCCTTCGCCGCAAACACCCGGCCCACCGCCTGCAAGCTGAACGGGTCCGCCACCAGCGAATACAACCCGTCCGTCGGAATTGCGATCACTTGGCCACGAAGAATCGCCGCCGCCGCCTGCGCGATCACGTCGGCCGACGGCGCGGATTGATCAATTTCGAGTAAGTCAGTCGTCACTGTGAGTTAGCGCTTCTCAATCACTGCCGCCACGTCAATCGCCATCTGGTATCGCCCAAAGGGCGCACTCAGTTGAATGCCTTCCACCATCCACTGCACCTCCCGCGACATCTCCTGCGCAATCGCAATCCCTTCCTGCCGCGCCGCTTCCGGGTCCGTCAACTGTAACATTCGCTGCATAAACGGCTCCGGCACCGGCACCCGCAACTCGTCCACCATAAACTGCGCATTCCGATAACTCGTCAACGGCCAAATCCCGCAAATCACCGGGATCCTACAGTGCTCGGTCCGCTTCAAAAACTCTTCTAACAACCGGATATCAAACACCGGCTGCGTCACCACATATTCCGCCCCCGCCTCCACCTTCCGCTCGAACCGCCGCACCTCTTCGTCAATGTTCAGCGCCCCCGGGTTCGCGCCTACCCCTAACAACAGCGCTGTCTGCGAACCCATCGGGTTCCCGCCAATGTCCAGCCCCGAATTCAGCTTCGTCACAATATCGGCTAACCCAATCGCGTCCACGTCAAACACCGCCGTTGCGTGCTGATGCGCCCCCATCCGCGGCGGGTCCCCCGTAATGCAAATCAAGTTTCGCACCCCCAGCGCATGCGCCCCCAGCAGGTCCGACTGCATCCCCAAAATGTTTCGATCCCGACAGCAGAAGTGCAGCACGGCCTCAATTCCGGCCTGCTCTTGAAAAATCTTGCACGTGATCGCCGCCGATAGCCGCGCGCTCGCTCGCGGCCCATCCGGCACGTTAATCACATCGATCCCGGCGTCCTTGCATAACTTCGCCCCCGCTACCTCCCGCGACGGATCCACCCCCCGCGGAGGCAGTATTTCGACGAAAGTCACAAACTCCTTCGCCGCCAACTTAGCGCCCAACTTACTCTTTTCCGCCACCGCCACCAACGGCATTTTCACGACCGGCGGCTTCGATTCGTCCACCGTAATCGGCAGCGTCTTATGCCCCGGCTGCAAACTCCGCGCTTCACTCCGCACCAGCTTGATGTGCTCCGGCGTCGTCCCGCAGCAACCGCCCACTATCTTCACGCCCGCCCATAAAAACCGCCGCGCATACTGCGACATGTACTCCGGCGAACACAAATAAATCTTCCGCCCCTCCACGTCCGCCGGATGCCCCGCGTTCGGCATCGCCGACACCGGCTTGTCCGTACACTTCATGATCCGTTCAATCGTCTCCAGCGTTGCCTTCGGCCCCACCGAACAGTTCAGCCCAATCACATCCACCGGCCATTGATCCAGCAGCGCCGTAAAGTCTTCCGTACTCGTCCCGTCCAGCATCGCCCCGTCGTCGTTGATCGTCACCTGCGCAACAATCGCCAACTCCTCGCCCGCCGCCTCCCGCACCGCCATCACCACTTCCCGCAACTCGTCAATCTGGTAGAACGTCTCCAGCACAATCAAGTCCACGCCCGCTTCCACCAACACCGCCGCCTGCTCCGCGAAAATAGCCCGAATCTCCTCCGGCGTCGTGTGTCCCGCCGATCCCATCCGCAGGCCGCTCGGCCCCATCGCACCCGCCACAAACGCCGTCTCGCCCGCCGCTTCCCGCGCCAGCCGAACCCCCGCCTGATTGATCGCCACCAGCTTGTCGCCCAAGCTAAACGTCGTCAACCGCGCCCGATTCGCTCCAAACGTGTTCGCTTCTAAAATCTGCGCACCGGCTTTTACATACGCCTCATGCACTTCTTTCACTAAGTGCGGCGCCGACAAGTTCAACTCATCGTAACAACGGTTGATGAACACGCCCTTCTCATATAACATCGTGCCCATCGCGCCGTCCGCGACTAACACCCCATGGGCAAGCGCCTCTCGGAACTCTTTCGCGCGCGTCTTCGGTAACGTAGCTGTACTCATAACAGACCTCAAGTTTACCAGCCAGTCACATCCACCGGGGCGCCGCTGCCCACCCCCAACCGCTTCGCCGCCGACCCCTCCCGCAAAACGATCTCCAAATACCCGGCCGATCCCACCATCGCGTACAGCTCCCCATACTCACACTCGGCGTAGTGCGTCGCCCTCTTACCCACTTTTTCAAATCCCACCACCAATTCAAACGGCCGATCCGCCAGCCATCCAAACTCGGCCAACGATAAACTCGTCACCAAATTCCCAAACCGGTCCACCCGCAGTACCGACCCGCTCCACTGCCGCTTCGAAATCCGCTGATTGGTCCCCAAATTCAACCGCAACGCGTCTTTCACGAGTTTCCCAAACTTCGCCGGCACTAACCCCGCCGCCAAATGCCCCGCGCAAGCCGCAAATACGTCCCGCCCGTGAAACGTCGCGCTCACCGGCTTCAAAAAAAGCTTCTCGTTCGTAATCGCCCGCACCTTCGCCCCCGGCTTCGCCAGCGCCATCGAAAAAATCCCGTTGTCCGGCCCGACCAAATACTGCCCGTCCACTTCCGCCACCAACGGCCGACGCGAACTCCCCACCCCCGGGTCCACCACCGCCAGATGAATCGTCTTCTTCCCAAACCACCGCCGCGCCTGTTCAAACACAAACGCCGCCTCCCCCACCTCATACGCCGGCAGTTCGTGCGTCAAGTCCACCACCGTCGCCTTCGGGCAAATTGAAAGGATCACCCCCTTCATCGCCCCCACGAAATAATCCGCGTTCCCGAAGTCGCTCGTCAGCGTCACGATGGGCATTTACAGCACCAACTCCCGCGCACACCCCCGCACGTCCATTTCAAATTCAATCGTCTCAATCGGCGGTCGCGAATAGTGCCACGTCACCCCGTGCGCCGCCCCCTTCCCCATCTTCTTTACGACATCCTCGGCCAGCAAATGCCACACCGGATGCACCGTATACATCTCCGCCACCGTCACCAAATCCCAGCCCACCCCAAGCCCCGTCAACCGCCCGGTCATCAGGCCCATCACGTACTGCGCCTTCACCCGCAGCGCCTCCGCCGAAAGCTCCCCCCGACGAATCACGTCATGCGGGTCCAGTGATCCCTCCGGTAATTCCCCCGCGCCCGCCACGATAAACGTCTTCCGGGTAGTCTTCGACGCCACTGTAAAGCCAAACCCATAAAGGCTCGGTTCCGTCGGTGCCCCGATCTCCGGAGCGATGTTCGTCCGCGCCACCGGGTTCATCCCGTCGAACAAAAGCCCCCATTCCTGCAGCACTTTCACGTAGCCCGCGTTGAACTCATTGAAGCCTGGAAACGTGAACGGTCGCGGCGACCGCAGTTCCATCGAACAAAGCGCCGTCAACGGTCGCCCCATCGCTTCCAACTGCGCTTTCACGCGTTCAAATCCGGCCGCCAGCGGCACCGGCTGGCTCATCCGAACATGGATGATCTCATATCCTTCGGCGGCCACCGCCCCGCCCGAATACGGCGCGATCCCGCGCACAAATGAATAGTTGCCCTTAGGGTTGGCGACAAGCATGAATCCCATTCTAATCGCCCATGCTACTGTGATGTTCGAACGCATGGAAAAACTGAAACGCGGCTGGCTTACCCTACTCCTAATTTGGGCCGGAGCGCTAGCCCTCCTCGGCCTGTTCCAACTACTCGGTCGCGGAATCGGCTTCCGCATCGGCCCTCTCGGCGAGGATTTCAACTGGGTGTTCTTCCTCCGGCGAGATTTCGACTACCCCGCCCAAAAAGCCTTCTGGGCTCTCGACGCCCGCAACCCCTTGGCCCCTTGGTGGTACCTCCTCGCCAAACCGCTCATTGTCGATACCGCCTACGGCATTTACGCCCTCCGCAAGCTCGTCGACCTCGCCTGCGGCCTCTCCGTCTATACCCTCGTTCGCACCCTCGGCGGTACGCAAAGTAAACCCCTCGCCCTCTCCGCCGGCGCGCTCGCCCTGCTCTGGTCCATCTCCCAGTTGGTCGGGCAAATCAACTGGACGATGATAGTCGCTCT
>JANODS010000915.1:0-6888 GCA_031412835.1 Acidobacteriota bacterium
GGCGCAACCGAACATGCAGCGCAAGCGCTTTTGGTACCCGGCCGAAAATCGCTTTATCCGTCTCACGCTAAGCGTCCAAGGGATCAAGCACATCGACAAAGTCGGAATTGACGTTGTCGTGAAGGATCTTCGCGCGAAGGGCGTTAAGTTTTAAAGTTCCTGACACACGGGGCAGTAGTGAGTGCCCCGTTGCGCCAGAACCATTTTCAGAATTGGAGAGCCGCAGTTCCGGCACGGTTCTCCTCCTCGTCCATAAACACGATGCTCCTGCTGGAAGCTGCCTTTTTGCCCAGCGGTATCGACATAGTCTGAGATAGACGACCCACCGTGTGAGATGGCCTCTGCCAGCAGAGCCGTCATCTCCTCCCACATTCGGCCCAGAATCTTCTTCGGCAACGCTCCGCTACTTCGACCCGGATGCACCTTCGCCCGGAACAGTAGTTCATCGGCGTAAATGTTCCCGATGCCCCGCACAAAAGTCTGCGTCAGTAAGAGCGACTTGATTCCCGTCCGATGGCCCCGCGCCCGGCTTACGAACTCGGCCTCCGAGATCTCCAGCGGATCCGGACCCAGTTTCTGTAACTCCTCCGGCATCCTCTCGGCCCAAATCACCCTTCCGAATTGGCGAATATCCTCCAGGCCAAGTCGAAATCCCTCGAACTGCCATTGCGCGCGCGTGTACTTACTATCGGGGACATCGAAGAGCAGCTTACCCGTCATCCCCAAGTGAATCGCCAAATGCCCACGATTAAGTTCCACTAACACATACTTCCCGTGGCGCCGGACCTCTTTCACGCGAGCTCCGCCTAACTCCGGCGGCATCACCCCGCGGAACACCCGCGAAGGCCAATACTGAGCGGACTCAATCAATCGTCCCCGCAGTTGCACCGCGAGCGCCCGGACGATCGTCTCGACCTCAGGGAGTTCTGGCACCGCCTACGGGATCTCCACAAGAATCTCGTCGTTCACCACATCCACCTCGTAGCTGCGCAACACGATCGCGGGGTTGAAATCGCACTTTCCGGTCGTACAGTCGAACTCCCATCCGTGCCAAGGGCACACCAACATGTTGTCGTGCAAGGCTCCCATTGCCAGCGGGCCGCCCAAATGAGGGCAGCGATTATCGACCGCATACAGCTTTCCATTCCGGTTGCAAACCGCGACTTCAGTCGACCCGACCGTCACCAAAATCACCCCGCCCGGCCGTACATCTCCCGCCGACCCAACGCGCACAAAGGACATATAGAATTAACCTACCATGCGTTCTCTTCTCCTCCTCTGCTCCGTCCTTATCCTGGCACCCAGCTGCCAGCGCCCGAAGGAGAAGGTCATCGGCGTCGTACCCAAAGGCGCCGGCCACGTCTTCTGGCTCACCGTCAAAGCCGGTGCCGAAAAAGCGGCCTCCGAGTCTGGCTACACCATCGAATGGAACGCGCCGACCCTCGAAGTTGACTCCAGCCGCCAGAAAGACATCGTCGATTCCATGATCACGCGGCACCTCGCCGGCATCGCCCTCGCTCCCGTCGACCGCAAAGCCCTCGCTGGCACCGTCGACCGCGGCACCGCCGCCGGCATTCCCATGGCCGTCTTCGATTCCGACGTCGATACCCAAAACCGGCTCACCTACGTCGCCACCGACAATCGCGCCGGTGGCCGCCTCGCCGCCCGCCGCATGGGCGAAGTTCTCCGCGGAAAGGGCAAGGTCGCCGTCATCGGCTTCATGCCCGGCTCCGCCTCCACCATGGACCGCGAGGACGGCTTTCGCGAAGAGATCCTCGCCTCCTTTCCCGGCATCCAGATCGTCGTCATGACCTACGGCATGGCCGATCGCGCCAAATCCATGGCCGTCACCGAAAACGCCCTCACCGCCCACCCCGACCTCGCCGGCGTCTTTGCCGACAATGAATCCAGCGCCGCCGGTGCCCTCCAAGCCATCAAGAGTCGGCAAGCAAAACAGGTCAAGTTCATCGCCTTCGACGCAAACGAACAGTTCATCGCGGATCTCCGCGCCGGCTGGATCGACTCGCTCATCCTCCAGGATCCCTACCGCATGGGATACGAATCCGTAAAGGCCATCACGACGAAATTGAACGGCGGAACCCCCGCTCCTCGTGCCGACCTCCCGGCGACTCTCGTCACCCTGGCCAACATCGATTCGCCGGAGATTCCGCCGCAAATCCTACCCGCCTTTCAGCGTCAACTCACGCAAGCCACGCACTAATCGCGCTTGAATCCACCCGGCTTCGGAAACCGAGGCCGAAACGGCCGATCCCCTGGACCGTCACCCGACGGCCGCGGTCGAAATGGGCGATCTCCACCCTGAGGCCGATCACCACCATACGGCGGACGCGAAGGACGGTCTCCCCCGCCACCGTAAGGCGGCCGCGAAGGCCGATCCCCCCCAAACGGCGGTCGCGAAGGCCGATCGCCGCCATACGGAGGCCGCGACGGGCGATCCCCACCGCCACCACCGTAAGAAGGCCGATCCCGATCTCCACCCCCCCGATACGGGGGCCGATCGCCACCCTGCGGCCGGTCTCGGTCACCACCACCGTAGGGCGGACGCGACGGACGGTCGCCATAACTCGGACGCTGAGGCCGATCCCCATAAGAAGGCCGATCCCCGCCATAAGGCGGCCGCTGCGGACGATCCCCGCCTCCCCCGCCATAGGCTGGCCGATCCCGATCCCCACCACCCCGATACGGCGGCCGATCCCCACCCTGCGGACGGTCTCCGCCGTAGGAAGGCCGCTTCATGTAAGGCCGATCCCCGCCGCCACCGCCCTGGTAAGGAGGACGGTCTCCACCCCGATCCCCGCCACCCTGATACGGAGGACGATCTCCATACAACGGACGCTTCATATAGGGCCGATCCCCGCCCCCCCGATCCTCGCGCGGAGGCCGCTCATCCCGCGAAGGCCGGTCATCCCTCGAAGGCCGATCATCAAACGTCCGCTCCTCGGCCGCCGGTGCCGCCTCAGCCGCCGCCGGTCGGAACTCCCGCGGGCCCCGCACATCCGACGCCTCACCCGGGCTATAAGGCCGCCGCTCCGACGGGCGCACAAACAGCCGCTTCTCCTTGTGCTCCTTTACCTCTTCCGGACCATTCCGCAGCAGCGCATCCGCCGCCTGCGCCGTACACAACAACGCGGCCACTTTGTGCACCCGCACTATATGCGCGCCCTGCAAAATCGCGCCCGTGATCGCCGCCGCCGTCGCAAAATCCTGCTGCAAACTATCGTTCAGCTTCTGACCCAAAAACGCCTTCCGCGAAGCTCCCACCAGAATCGGCATGTCCAACTCGCGCAACTTGCCCAGCCGCGCCAAAATCTCGTAATTCTGGTCCCCGCGCTTCCCAAACCCTAAGCCCGGGTCGATGATGATCTTGCCCCGATCCACCAGCGCCTTCTGCGCCCGATTCACGCTGTTTTCCAGGTCACTCAGCACCGATTCGCTCGGATGCGTCATGTTCTGCAGCTTCGCCCAAGTCTCCGGCGTGCCCCGCATGTGGTTCAGAATCAAACCCGCGTCCTGCGCCGCCACCACGTTCGCCACTCTCGGATCCAGCGTCAGGTTCGAAGGATCGTTGATAAACGCCACGCCGTATTCCAGCGCCTTTTCGGCCACGCCGCTCTTGTACGTATCCACCGAGATCGGAATGAGCAGCTTCCCTTCCAGCTTCTTCAACACCGGAATCAGCCGCCGCAACTCCTCCGCCTCGCTCACCGGAACCGCTCCCGGCTTCGTCGACTCCGCCCCGATGTCGATCATGTCAGCCCCCTGGGCCTCCAATTCCAACGCTCGGGCCACCGCCCGATCCGGATCGCTGAACCGCCCTCCGTCCGAGAAGCTATCCGGTGTGACGTTCAAAACGCCCATAATCAATGTGCGGTCGCCGAACTGCAGCTCGTAACCGCGAACTTTCATCAAATACCGTTTTGGGCGGATCATCCTTGTACCTTCTTCCACTTCTTGCCTAACCGCAATACATAACTGCCGGGGAACTCCAGCGTGACCATTTCCGAAACCCGAACGCCATCCACTGCCAGCGCCCCTTCTTTGATCTTCCGCTGTGCTTCGCTCCCTGAAGCCGCCAGCCCGCACCGCACGAGTAGCTTGTCTACCCGCAATCCTGTCTCTGTCACCGTATAAACTTCGAGCTCCGTCGGCACCGAGCCCTGCGAAACCACCCGCGTCCACTCTTCCGCCGCCCGCTCAGCATCTGCCCGGCTATGGAAGTCGGAGACGATCACTCGCGCCAACTCCATCTTCGTTTCCTTCGGATGCGCCTGCCGCAGTTGTTGAATTTCGCTCACACTCTTATCGGTGAGCAACTCGAAGTACCGGAACATCAAATCGTCGGGAATCGACATCAGCTTCTGGAACATCACCGCCGCCGACTCCGTAATCCCGACGTAGTTGTTCTTCGACTTCGACATCTTCTCGACGCCGTCCAACCCTTCCAGCAGCGGCACCGTTCCCACAATTTGCGGAAGTTGTCCATAGGCCCGTTGCAACTCCCGGCCCACTAGCAGGTTGAACTTCTGGTCGTTCCCCCCCAACTCCACGTCGCACTTCATCATCACGGAGTCGTAACCCTGCGCCAAAGGATACAAAAACTCATGCACCGAAATCGGCGTGTTCGACGCGTAGCGCTTCGCAAAATCGTCCCGCTCCAAAATCCGCGCCACCGTATAATGCGAGCAAAGGCGAACCATTTCTTCGAATGACAAAGGCTCCAGCCACTTGCTATTGAACTCGATCACCGTCTTTTCCGGGTCGAGAATCTTGAACACCTGGGTCTTGTAGGTCTCGGCGTTCGCGTTGATCTCGTCTCGCGTCATCGGCGGCCGCATTTGGTTCCGCCCAGACGGATCACCGATCAATCCCGTCATGTCTCCAATCAGAAACGTGACCGTATGGCCCAGGTCCTGGAAGTGCTTCATCTTCCGAATCAGCACGGTGTGGCCAAGATGCAGATCGGGCGCTGTCGGATCAAAGCCGGTTTTTACGCGTAAAGGGCGGCCCAATTTGAGCCGTTCGCGGAGATCCTCTTCTCGGATCAGTTCCGCCATGCCTTTTCTCAGATAGGCGATCTGCTCTTCAATTGTCAAAGCCATTCCAAATCTTCCAAAATTCGCGAAGTCGCGAAAAAGAAGCCCTCACTAACAATGGCATTCCCGCCCCACGTTGTCCACCCCGATCCTCGCGGAATCGCAACTCGTTCAACCGCGCGGTCTGCGACGCCCTCGTCCCAAACCCCTTCGTCAGCCTCCCCGGACTCTTCGGAACCAACGCCGCCGGCGCCATCCCCCTCCGCAGCAGCCAAATCCGTATTCCCGCCGAATACACCGTCGACAGGTCCCTCAACAAAACGGTGCATATCACTGAAAAACTCCGCGTCCAACTCCGCGCCGAAGCCTTCAACGCGCTCAACCGCTCCAACATCAACCCCCTCGACGCCAACGGCAACTTCGGCAGCTACCTCCCCAGCGACGCCGGCGCCTCTTCCGGCACCATGCGCGACTCGCCTCCGCGCTCCGTCCAACCCGGCATTAAGGTGCTTTAGTAAATCCACCGCTATTACCCACCGAGAAACCCGACCAGACTAATCGGCGGGTGAATAATGCTCGATCTCGTAGTAAAGTATGGAATCGACATGTCTCCTGAACCGAGCGCCATAACTCTGTATCTTCGCCGCCTGAAGAACGGAGATGCTAGCGCCGAAGAAGACCTCGCCGACGCCGTCTACGAGCGCCTCGTTCACATGGCCAAATCCACCATGCAAGGCCGCTCCTCCGCCGACAGCCTCCAACCCACCGCCCTCGCTAACGAAGTCCTCCTCGAACTCGTCCGCATTCGCGACATCGACTGGCAAGATCGCATCCATTTCTACCGCGTCGCCTCCCGCCTCTTGCGCCGCCGGCTCATCGACCATATCCGCGTCACCAAGGCCGAAAAACGCCCCCAACTCGGCCAACGCGTCCCCCTCAACGACCTCCTACTCCCCAATGAAGAACGCTTCGACGAAATCTTCGAAGTTCATTGCGCCCTCGAACAGTTGGCTCTCCTCGACTCAGACCTCGCCGAACTCATCGAAATGGTCTACTTCGGCGGTTTCACCATATCGGCCCTCGCCGAACTCCGCAAGGTCTCCGAAAAAACAATCGACCGCCACCTCAAACTCGGACGCGGCTGGCTCAAAAAGAAACTCGGACCAACCTGTCCCGAAGCCGGCGATTCCATCGCTTTCTCTTTTGATAGGCGATGACTCCTGAACAGTGGCCGGCCATCAAATCCGCCTTCCTGCAAGCCGACTCTCTCCCCGCCGAAGAGCAAGAGCAGTACCTCGTCAACTTGCAGCGGCAAAACGCGGAACTTGCCCAAGCCGTCCGCGAACTGCTCGAAGATCCCGCCGAAGACTCGCCCGACCTCTATCGCCACTGCTGGCTCCCCGACCCCTCGCCCACCGGACACATGCTCCAGCCCGGCGCCTGCCTCGCCGCCCGCTTCGAAATCTCCCACTACCTCGGGGCCGGCGGAGCCGCCGAAGTCTACCGCGCCTTCGACCGCCAACAAGGCGAGTTTGTCGCGCTGAAGATACTTCGCCGCGAGTGCATCCCCGATCGCACCGCCCTCCTCCTTCTTCGCAATGAGTTACACACCGCCCGCCTCGTCACTCATGTCAATGTATGTCGATTGCATGAATTCTATCCGGCCGAAGGCGGCGTCGGGGCCTTCCTGACGATGGAACTGCTCAACGGTCAAACCCTCCAGGATCGGCTCGCGCAGCAAGGCCCCCTAACCCCCGACAAAGCCCAGCCCCTCATCACCCAAATCTTCGATGGCCTCGAAGCCGCCCACCACCAAGGCGTCATCCACCGCGAC
>JANODS010000916.1:0-1370 GCA_031412835.1 Acidobacteriota bacterium
GCTTTGGCGGGAGTCGATGACGTTATAGACGCGGTCGTTGTTCGAGAAACTTATGCCGGGGGTGGCTCCTTCGGGCGAGGCGCTGGTGACATACAGCTTTTGACCATTGGGGTAAGTGCGGAGATAGCGGTAGTAGAAGTCTTTGCCGAGGAGGCCGAACTTCCACATCTGATACGCGATGTCCTTACCGACGTAAGTTACGATGCCATTGGAGCGGACGATCACCTTCGAATCCTCGTCTTCGCGATGGTCGGAGAAGGCCGAGCCGGGCATGACCCAGCAGCCGTTGTTCTTGCCTTCGGTTTCGAGGTAAATCGCTTTGCGTTGTTTGAGGAGTTCAAACGCGGCCGCCCAGAACTGGAGGTGAAGAATTTCGGATTCGCGGGGCAGGGCATCGTATTGGATGTCGAGCCGGAGCATGGTATCGAGGTGATAGTCGACGACTTTGTCAGCGATGAGAGTGCCCATTTCGGCCAGGACGCCGTGACCGGCTTCGATCGCGTGAAGGGTTTCGGCGCGGCGGGCTTTGAGAGCTTCGTCGGTCGCGTAAGTTTGGGAGACTTTGGCGTAGAGGTCCCAGCAGAGGTAATCGAAGCGGGGGAGAAGCGTGAGGGCGCGGACTTCTTCGAGCGATTTGCCATCGAGGAAATGAAAGCCGACGACGACATCGGCGACTTGGACGCCGGTGTTATCGATGTAGTTTTGGATGTTGACTTGATGGCCCTGGGCGCGGAGCATGCGGACGAAAGTGTCGCCGAGGATGGAGTTGCGGAGGTGGCCGATGTGAGCGGCTTTATTGGGGTTGATGCTCGTGTGTTCGATGAGCACTTTGCCGGCGGGAGCGGGGGGGACGGCGGGGGCGGCGAGGGCGACGGCTGGGCGATCAATGCGGAGGTTGATGTAGCCGTTGCCGGCGACTTCGAGCGTGCGGATGCCTTCGATCGACGGGAGTTCGTCGACGAGTTCCTGGGCGATGGCGCGGGGGGCTTTGCGAAGTTCGCGGGCGAGTTGGAAGGCGGTGGGGAGGGCGAATTCGCCGAAGTCAGCTTGGCGGGGCTGTTCGAGGACTACCGGGGTGGAGAGGCCGTAGCGGATCAGGATATGTTGCGAGACGGCCGCGACGATGCGGCTTTCTAGTTGAGGAAGCACTACCTAGCATTATAGCAACCCCAAAAGATCGCCCGGCGGGACGTTTTCACGTTGATCGCCGGGCAGTTTGGGAGAAGGGAATTGGGGTTAGGCTTGGCGGCGCCGCAGCATGCAAAGGGCGAAGAGACCGGCACCGAAGAGGGCGTAGGTGCCGGGTTCGGGAACCGACGATCCGTTGGTCGGGGCAAAGGTCGCGATGTTGGTGGTGGCCCCGTTGATTA
>JANODS010000917.1:0-5222 GCA_031412835.1 Acidobacteriota bacterium
GGCCAGCGCTGGCCACCGCCCTCCTCGCCCACGCCAAACACTGCGCCCACCCCGATCCCGCCCTCACCCATGCCGCCAGCCTCCTCCTCGCCTCCCACGGCACCGCCCGTATTGATGAAGTCGCCCGTGCCGCCAACCTCAGCCCCCGCCACCTCGACCGCTGCTTTCTCACCCACCTCGGCCTCTCGCCCAAAGTCTTCGCCCGCCTCCTCCGCTTCCAGTCCGTTCTCGGCGCCTACCAAGCCGCCGACTGGCCCCGCTGGGCCGAACTCGCCCTCGACTGCGGCTTCTACGACCAAGCCCATCTCGCCACCGAATTCCGCCACTTCGCTGGCCTCCCTCCCACCCAGTTCTTCCGCCATCCCTCCGCCCTCGCCCTCCTCCTCGCCCGTCGCTAAATGTCCGATTTCTCCAAGACTTCCCCGCGTTTCTCAGTTATCCTCAATCCACATGCGCTGCTTACTCCTCCTCTCCCTCGCCCTTCCTCTCGCCGCCCAGTCCCCCCTCGCCTGGCTCGCCGGTGCTTGGTCCGGCACCATGGGCCGAGCTGCCATTGAAGAACACTGGCTCCCCCCCGCCGGCAACACCCTCCTCGGCGTCAGCCGAACCGTCGCCACCGGTCGCATGGTCGCCTTCGAATACCTCCGCATCATCGAGAAGAACGGCGAGACTTTCTATGTCGCCCAACCCAACGGCCGCCCCGCCACCGAGTTCAAACTAACCTCCGTCACCCCCACCAAAGCCGTCTTTGAAAACCCCACCCACGATTTCCCCAAGAGGATCGCCTACGAACTCACTGCCCCGGACTCCCTCACCGCCACCATCTCCGGTGGCGACAAGAAGCAAGAGTTCCGTTTTACGCGAAAGAAGTGAGTTCGTCATCTCCCGTTAACAAGCGAATTGTTACCCTAACTTAATGATTCGGTCTTTCGCCCTTTGCTTCTTGGCCTCGTCCGCGCTCTTCGCCCAAGGCCTCTCCACCGCCTCCCTCTCTGGTCAAATCGCCGACCCCGCTAACGCCTTGGTTCCTAACGCGACCATCACCCTGAAAAGCCCCGACACCGGCTGGGAGCGCACCCAACCCTCCTCCCCCAACGGCCAGTACAGCTTCTCGTCCGTACCCGTCGGCGTCTACGCCCTCTCGGTCTCCGCCCCCGGCTTCTCGAACTTCTCCCAAACCGGCCTCCGCCTCACCATCAATACCGCCAGCACCCTCAACGTCCGCCTCGCCGTCGGAGCCGTCTCTGATTCCGTCACCGTCCAAGCCGACGCCCTCATGGTCAACACCACCTCCGGCACCCTCTCCCAGACCATTCAGCAACGCTACATTCAGGAACTTCCCCTCAACGGACGCAATGCCGCCAACCTCGTCCGCATGGTCCCCGGCGTCGTCACCGGCACCGCCACCACCACCGCCGGCTACGCCAACTCTGCCGATACCATCGCCATCTCCGCCAACGGCTCCCGCGGCAACGAAGTCAACTACCGCCTCGACGGGGCCACCCACATGGACAACGTCACCAACCTCAACGCCGCCTACCCCAACCCCGACGCCGTCCAGGAATTCACCGTCCAAACCTCCAACTTCTCCGCCCAATACGGCAACTTCTCCGGTGCCGTCGTCAACGTCGCCACCCGCTCCGGCTCCAATGAATTCCACGGTTCGGTCTTCTACTTCGCCCGCAACGGCGCCTTGAACGCCCGCAATTACTTTGCCGCCCAAGCCGACAATCTTAAACGAAACCAGTTCGGTGCCACCCTCGGCGGACCCATCCTCAAGAACAAACTCTTCTTCCTCGGCAGCTTCCAAAACACGATCATTCGCAACGAAAGCTTCGCGAATCAAGCCACCGTCCCCAACGCCGCCTTCCGCGCCGGAAACTTCTCCTCCCTCCTTCCGGGCACCCTCATCCGCGACCCCCTCAATAGCAACACCCCCTTCCCCGGCAACATCATCCCCGCCGCCAGCCTCCGGCCCATCGCCGTCAACCTCCTCGCCAAAGTCCCCACCTCCACCGCCGCCAACGGCCTCCTCCGCTACGCCCGGCCCGACCGCTCCGACACCCACCAATACCTCGGCAAACTCGACTACAACCTCGGCGGCCACCACCTCTCCGGCAGCGGCTTCTTCAACCAGTTCGAGGACCCCGGCTGGGACGGTGCCAACACCCTTCTCACCGTCCGGATCGGCCAAGACCAACGCACCAACAACTGGAAACTCCAGGATTCCTGGACCCTCCGCCCCAACCTCATCAACTCCGTCATCGTCTCCGGTCTCATGCTCGATTCCTTCAACCTTCGCCGCAGTACCTTCTGGCTGTCCCAATTCGGGCCCATCCGCTACAACGAACCGCAGGAATCGGACCGCCAACTCGAACTCGGCGTCACCGGCTTCGGCGGTTGGGGCAGCGTCACCAACTCGCCCCCCGGCCAATGGATCCGCCGCAACGTCGAAATCAACAACGTCACCACCTGGGTCCGCGGCCGCCACACGTTAAACTTCGGTGCCGAATACTCCCCCTGGACCGCCTTCGATTCCAGCACCAAGTTCCAGCAAAGCGGCAACTTCACCTTCTCCGGCCAACTCTCCGGCAACGGCATCTCCGACCTACTGCTCGGCCGCGCCTCCACCTTCGTCCAATCCGCCGGCAAATTCAAACAAACCCGCGGCTCGCAAATCAGCCTCTTCGTCGACGACACCTGGCGCATCTCCCGCCAACTCACCCTCAACCTCGGCCTCCGCTGGGACCCCTACTTCGCCTGGCACGACCAACTCGATCAAGTCTCCGGCTTCCGCGAAGGCGCCCGCTCCCAACGCTTCGTCAACGCCCCGCCCGGAGCCATCTTCGCCGGCGACCCCGGCTTCTACAAGGCTGGCCAGAAGCACGACACCAATAACTTCTCCCCCCGCTTCGGCTTCGCCTGGCAACCCTTCTCGAACCAAGCCACGACGGTCATCCGCGGTGGCTACGGCATCTTCTACGTTCGCCCCTTTCCCCGCCTCTATAACAACTTCGTCGAATCCGCCCCCTTCTCTCCCACCCTCACCCTCAACGGCGTCGACATGCAGGATCCTTACGGCTCCTCCGGCACCCGCAACCCCTTCCCCCCCTTCGCCCCCGTCGATCTCAACGACAAGAATCAGGCGTTCTCCTTCCCCATGCCCTACGCCTGGTTCAAAGAGGATTGGCACGTCGGTTACTCCCAAGCCTGGAACCTCACTCTCGAACGCCAACTTGGAGCCGACTTCCTCCTCCGCGCCGCTTATGTCGGCAACAAAGGGACTAACCTTCAAACCTTCCGCGAACGGAACTGGGCCATCTACTCCCCCACCGCCACCGTCGCCAATACCAACGCCCGCCGCCCCCGCGGCCAGTTCTTCTCTTCCATGCGCGAAATGGTCGACTACGGCAACTCCCAATATCACTCCCTCCAACTCACCGTCGACAAACGCTTCAGCCGTAACTTCTCCCTCCTCGCCTTCTACACCTGGTCCAAATCCATCGACGACGAAAGTGCCAACAACCAATTCGGCATCTCCAACCCCCATCCCACCGACGGCCGTTTCAACCGCGGCCTCTCGGACTACGACATCCCCCACAACTTCCGCCTCTCCGGCGTCTTTGACCTCCCCCAACTCCGAAATGCAAACCAGTTCCTCCGCCAAACCCTGGGCGGCTGGAGTCTGCTGAACATCCTCGATATCCGCTCCGGCCTTCCCTTCGGCCTTAACTCCGGCCGCGACAATTCGTTCTCTGGAATCGGCCTCGACCGCGCCGACCTCCGCGGCAATCCCGTCCTCGCCTCGGACCGTCCCCGCAACGACTATCTCAACGCCTACTTTGACCGCACCCAAGCCACCTTCAATGCGGTCGGTACTTACGGCAACTCCCCCCGAAATTTCCTCCGCGCCCCCGGGGCCGTCAACCTCGATCTCACCATCCAGAAGACGTTTCCGATTCGCGAGCGCATCAAACTCAATCTCCGCGGCGAGTTCTTCAACGCCTTGAACAAGGCAAACTTCGGCGCCCCCGGCTCGAACGTCAGCGCCGCCCCCAACTTCGGCATCATCACCACCGCTGCCGAACCCCGCATCCTCCAAATCGGCGCTCGCATCAGCTTCTAGAATCGGCTAGGCTACCAGCATGCGCCTCGTCGCCTTCCTGGTAGCCCTCGCCCCCCTCCTCCCCGCCCAACCCAACTCCCTCTCCCCCGCCGAAACCCAAGCCGGCTGGCAACTCCTCTTCAACGGTACCTCCCTCGCCGGCTGGCGCTGGGCCGAGGAAACCCCCGCACCCACCCCCTCTTGGGCCGTCGCCAACGGCACCCTCGTCACCACCCCCGGCCAAGGCAAACAGGTATACCTCCTCTCCCAACGCGAGTTCACCGACTTCGAACTCGCCTTCTCCTGGCACGCCTCACCCGGCGCTAACTCCGGCATCAAATACCGCATCCAGTCCATCGCCAACAAAACCCGCATCGAACCCACCGGCCTCGAATACCAAATCACCGACGACCTCTCCAACCCCGACTCCCTCTCCACCCCCCGCCACTCCTGCGCCGCCCTCTACGACTACGTCGCCCCCCGCCGCACCGCCCCCGCCGCTCCCAACGTCTGGCACCACTCCCGCATCATCGCCCACGGCCTCCACATCGAACACTGGCTTGACGGCGAAAAAGTCATCGACGTCGATCTCGATTCCCCCGCCGCCGAAGCCTCCTTCGCCCTCAGCCAACGCACCGAAAGCAAAGTTACCCTCCGCCGCCAAGCCCGCCGCCTCTCCCCCATCGCCCTCCAAATCCACGACGGCGTCGTCGCCTTCCGCGATATCAAAATCCGCCCCCTCACCGCCTCCCTGGCCGTCTCCCAACTCTCCGCCCTCATCGGCTCCAACGTCGGTCTCGCCGACCACCGCCCCGGTTACAACGGCCTCTTCCAACTCGCAACCCCCACCCACCCCGCCAACCCCTTCGTCCCCGCCTACGCCGGCCTCAACCTCGAACACTACTTCGATGGCCGCCCCCGCTCGCCTCAAGCCAGCGTCTTCTTTGAACCCCGCCACGCCCCCATGGCGCTCCACCAGCTCTCCTCCACCGTCGCCGAACTCCACCAAGCCCCCCCCCCCGTCTACGGCGGCGCCCGCGTCACCCGAATCGCACACAAACAGCCCTACTACAACGACGTTAACTACCGCGCCACCCCCCCCCCCAACCGCATCACC
>JANODS010000918.1:0-2350 GCA_031412835.1 Acidobacteriota bacterium
GGAATGTTGAACGCGTTCCTCGGCGGCACCGTCCCCTGTCTCGATTTCGCGGGCGGCACGGTGGTCCACATCACCTCCGGTGTCTCGGCTCTGATCTGCGCGGTCGTTATGGGCAAGCGTCTCGGCTATCCGAAGGAAGCCATGCGGCCTCATAGCCTCGTGCTTAGCTTCATCGGCGCCTGCCTCCTCTGGTTCGGCTGGATCGGCTTCAACGCCGGCTCCGCTCTCGCCGCCAACGGCTTGGCCTCCAGCGCCTTCGTCGCCACCCACTTTGGTGCCGCCGCCGCCGCTCTCGGTTGGATCCTGGCCGAATGGTTCCAACACGGCAAGCCCAGCATTCTCGGAGGCATCTCCGGTTGCGTCGCCGGCCTCGTGGCCATCACCCCCGCATCTGGCTTCGTGAAGCCCATGCCCGCCCTGATCATCGGCTTCGCCGCCGGTATCGTTTGCTACTTCGCCGTTGTGAAGGTTAAGTCGATGTTCGGTTATGACGACTCCCTCGATGCTTTCGGCATCCACGGCATCGGCGGAACCCTCGGCGCGATCCTCACCGGCGTCTTCGCCACCAAAGAAGTCAACGCGCTGAAAGATGCGGCCGGCAACGCCATCAACACTGGCTGGGTCGACGGCAACAGCGGTCAGGTGGTCAACCAGCTCATCGGCGTCGCTATCTCGTGGGGCATCGCGATTGTGGGATCGTTTATAATCCTAAAGATCGTCGATGTCGTAGTTGGCTTACGCGTGACCAGTGAACAGGAGACGATGGGTCTCGACCTGAGCATGCACGGCGAAGAAGGATACAATCTCGAAGCGTAGGAACGGAGGCGAAAACCATGAAAAAGATTGAAGCCATTATTCAGCCGTTCAAGCTGGAAGAAGTCAAAGAGGCCCTCAAAGCCATCGGGATTGACGGCATGACCGTCACCGAAGTCCGCGGCCACGGCCGCCAGAAGGGTCACAAGGAAGTCTACCGGGGCCAGGAATACCAAGTAGACCTCCTCCCTAAAGTGAAAGTAGAAATGGTGGTGCCCGACGCTCGGTCCGAAGAGGTAATCTCGGCCCTGTCGACGGCAGCGCGAACCGGCAAAATCGGCGACGGAAAAATCTTCGTATACGAAGTCGCCGAAGCCGTTCGCATCCGCAACGACGAACGCGGTGAATCCGCCCTCTAACCCGCCGCTCGACGGCATCCGCTCCGCCTTCTTCGAGAGCTGGGACCCGCACGCGGTCCTATCTCGAAGGACGGCGGACGTGGACCGTATCGTCCAAGCCGCCTTCGACCAGTTCCTAACGCCCGTGTTCCCCACGGGCATCGCGGTGCTGGCCGTCGGCGGCTATGGCCGTCGCGAACTCTTCCCCAACTCCGACATCGACGTCCTCCTCCTCACCGAACGCCCCCCTCACAACGAAGTCACCCGCGAAGCCTTTTCCGCGTTTCTCCGCGCCCTCTGGGACGCCAACCTCCGCCTCAGCCACTCCGTCCACTCGCAAGAAGAGTGCTGCCAATACCATCCCCAAAACGTCGAACTCAACATCAGCCTACTCGACCAGCGCTACCTTTGCGGCGACCGGGCCGAATACGACAAGCTCGCCAAACGCCTCCCCAAGTTTGTCTCGAGCGAACGGCAGACGCTCATCAAACACCTTATCCGCCAGGTCCGCGAGCGCCACGAGAAGTTTCACGGCACCGTCTATCATCTCGAACCGAACGTCAAAGAATCCCCCGGTGGCTTGCGCGACATCCATGCCATTGGCTGGCTGAACAAGCTCCAGGACTCCACGCGCGACATGCCCGACTGGCTCGGCGAACTCGCCGAACCAATCGTCTTCCTCTACGCCACTCGCTGCTACCTGCATTACCAAGCCAATCGCGACCAAAACCTGCTGCAGTTCGACCTTCAAGAATCCATCGCCGCCGAGCGCAATCTGACCCCGGCCGAATACGTTCGCCAATACTTTCTCAGTGGCCGACGCATTCATCGCGCCGTACTCCAAGCCGTCGACATCTGCGAAACCCTCGTCCCCAGCGGCCTCTTCGGGCAGTTCCGGGAATGGCGCTCCCGCCTCTCCACCTCCGAAATCTCCGTCAGCAAAGAACGGTTGCACCTCAAGAATCCCCAGCTTCTGGAATCGGATCCCGACGTATCGCTCCGCCTCATCCGCTTCGCCGCCCTCCACGGCCTGCCTCTCGCGGCCGACGCCGAACGCCGCATTGTGGCCGCCCTGCCATCGCTCGCGGCCCACTACGCAAAGCCCGGCCCCATCTGGAACTATCTCCAGGAAATCCTCTCGCAGCCCAATGCCACTCTCGCGATGCGCACCATGCATGAGACCGGCCTGCTCGCCGCCA
>JANODS010000919.1:0-1195 GCA_031412835.1 Acidobacteriota bacterium
GGTCGCTCGTTGATGAGACGGAGGGTTTCAGGGCGGAGGAGGGGGTAAGTGGAGCCGGCGTCGAAGGCGGAGAGAAAGCGGACGAGGTCCGGCATGGAGGCGAGCCAGCCGCCGCCGGATTCGAAGATGCGGATGTTAAACGGTCCATCGGGGACGGGGAGTTGGGCGGGGAGGCCGGGGAAGATGGGGGCGTCGACGCGGTCTTTATCCCAGTAGCGGACTTCGCCGGGCTGGCGTTCGGTGAGGAGGGAGCCGGCGATGCGCATGCGTTCAATGCCCATGGGGGCGAGGATTTTTTCGCGCATATAGGCTTCATAAGGCTGGCCGGCGGCCTTTTCGATGACTTCGGAGAGCATCATGTAGCCGATGTTGGAGTAGGCGTCTTTTGTGCCGGGGGCGAAGGCGAGAGGGAGGTTGGCGAAGGTGAAATCGAGGACGTTTTTGCGGGTGGGGGGGAGGTCGACGCCGAGGGCCTCGAGGGTTGTGCGGTCAGGGAAGGAAGGATCGAATTCCCAGAAGGTGATGTCTAGACCGGCGGTGTGCTGGAGGAGATGGCGGACGGTGATGTCGGCGTAACGGGGGTCGGCGGCGGCGTTGGGGCGGCCGACGAAGGCGAGGTATTTGGTGTCGAGGGTGAGTTTACCTTCCTCGATGAGCTTGAGGACAGCCATGGCGGTGATGGGCTTGGAGACGCTGGCAATGCGGAAGAGGGAGTCTGGCTGGACGGGTTCTTTGGTTACGACGTCGGCGACGCCGAAGCCGCGGGTGTAGACAAGGCGGCCGTCCTTGGCGATGGAGACGGCGACGCCGGGGATTTGGTATTTGGTGAGGATGTTCGAGATGGTACGGTCGAGGGGGGCGAGTTCGGGGACGGCGGGGCCGGTTTGGGCTGCCGCGAGCAGGGCGGAGCAGAGGAGGATATTGATGAGATTGAGCTTCATGAGATGAGTTTGGGGCGAAAGGGGGTGGGCGGGCATGTGCCAGAGGTAGGGTAGTTGTTTATGACTTTTGGCACAGGCGCGGGGATTCGGGTGGTGGGAAGATGAGAGCCATGGGGCAGATCAGAACGATTTTCCGGGCTTGTGGGTTGGCGGTGGCATACGGGATGGCGGGGGCGGGGAAGGCTGAGGGGGCGGGGACGGGGGCGGCGGCGTCTGCGTCGTCGCCTTTGGCGTGGCAGGGGGGGGTGGGATTG
>JANODS010000920.1:0-1458 GCA_031412835.1 Acidobacteriota bacterium
GATTCGGGGGTTGGCGGATTTGGTGTAGAACACGTCGAAGTTCAACGTGAATGAACTGAGTGAGTTGATTGGGGAGAAGTTTGGGGCGGGGCGGGACGAGTCGCAGATTTTGATTTATGTGACGAGTTTTGGGTATCGGCATGGGATTCCATCGGACTCCGACTTGGTGTTTGACGTGCGGTTTTTGCCGAACCCAAACTACATTCCGCAGTATAAGGACTTGACGGGTAAGAACGCCGAGGTGGCGAAGTATATCCGGAGCTTTCCGCAAACGAATGAGTTTATGGAGCGGATTTCGGATCTGCTGGCGTATTTGCTGCCGCACTACATTGAAGAGGGGAAGAGCTACCTGACGATCTCGTTTGGGTGTACAGGGGGGCATCATCGGAGCGTGATGATGGGCGAGGAGATTCGTAAGCGATTGACGAAGTTGGGGTATCGAGTGAAAGGGTTGCACCGGGACATTCAAAAATAATTTCCTCGGTGTGATCTGTTTGAGGGTTCGGCTGCGCCCACAGAGATAGAGCGTATGACGAACCTATCCCATCAAGAACTGGCTGAACAAGCGGCGGACATTTTCCTTTGTGATCTGTTTACGCTGGATCCGACGATCGGCCGGCGGTTTGGCCGTCAACTGCGGGGAGAGCGGACCGGATTGGCAAGGGCTTGGGCGGCGATGCTGAGCAACGCTGGGGAAGCACGACGTTTGCGCCCGCTGGTCGAGGGATTGCTGGACGGCTTCCGGATGCAGGGGGCGAACGTAGACGATCAGGCGATGTTCGGGATGTCGTTGGTTCGGGTGCTGCGTTCGGCGGTGGCTCGGCAGCAGACGGGCAAGGTAGCGCCGGAATGGGTCGTGTCTTGGAAGGAGATGGTGCAGGAGTCGATCACGATGGAAGGGGTCTGCGTCTAAAATTGCTGACAAATGGGCATCCAAATTGATAGGGTGGAGTTAGATCCGCAGACGATGGGAAAATTATCGTTTGGAAACAACTCTCTTATATTGTGTCGTTTAGGCTGAATCGAGGGTGCTCCCCCAAAATTTTCGGTTGCTTTTGGTACGCTGTGATACCTTTAGTGGTAGCTCCAGCGTTGGGCCTCGCGGCGGATCTAATTCGCTACGAATCCAGCGTGGATGCGATGGGCTCGACGTTTTCCATTGCTGCCTACGGACCGGATCGCGAGTCAATCGCCGCCACCGTTGAGCACGCCCTGGAAGAGGCCCGGCGGTTGGATCACATGCTCTCGAACTATCGGCCAGAGAGCGAGTGGAGCCAAGTAAATCGTTTCGCCGGTCAACGTGAGGTCACCGTCAGCCAGGAGTTGTTCGATCTGCTGACGGTGACCTCACGTTGACCGGCGAAACGATTTACTTGGCTCCACTCGCTCTCTGGCCGATAGTTCGAGAGCATGTGATCCAACCGCCGGGCCTCTTCCAGGGCGTGCTCAACGGTGGCG
>JANODS010000921.1:0-1356 GCA_031412835.1 Acidobacteriota bacterium
GTCGACGCCTGCCATAGTGCCGTCGCATACGCCAACGGCTCACTCTCCAGTCGTGGCAACATCGCCTCCATCTCCGAAAGCGCCTCGCCCACCCTCCCCTGCTGCGCCCACACCGTCGCCCGGTTGAACCGCGTCCGAGCCTCTTCATAGCTACCCGGCACCATCCCCGCCAAAGACTCCCCGTACACTGCCTCCGCCTCGGCCCATCGCCCCAACCCTTGCAGGGCGATCCCCGCGCCATTCAACCATTCGCCCGTCCGGCGGAATGCCAGCGCCCGCTCGCATTCCGCCAACGCCTGAGAATACTCCTGCTGTTCCACGTACAGCGCCGCGAGGTTGCCGTGCAGCACCGCCTCGTCCGCTGGATCTCGTTCCCCTGGTCGCAATTGCGCCCAGACCCGCAGCGCGTAACGCAGCCGTACTTCCGCCACGGCGTACTCACCGGCTGCTTGCGCCCGCTGGGCCTGCTGATTCGCGGCCACCACTGTGCCACGCTCCGCGGTCTGCGCCGCCAAAGTCGAAATCAGAACAGAAGCAAGAGTCATTCTCATGCTTCGATCCTGCTCTCCGATTAGCCCCTAACGAAATCAACGATTTTTTCAACCCCATCAAAAGAAACGAAATATAAATCTCAATCGGGCGTGAGGGGCTTGCAAAACTCCGCGCAAAACGCTTGACAGGGGTGGTAGGGAGGAGCCTGGTGGATCGTGTTTCGACGGGTCGGCCCAGGCGATTTCATTCCTGAAGAATCGCGAAGGCAATTATGTTCGAAGAGCTCTTTGGGAGCGCCCTCGAGTTCGCCATCGGAGTGAATCCATCCCAAAACCTCGGGATTCACCATACCGCGCCATCCGGCGGACTAAGCTGTCGTGAAATCCACCCAGGGCCCACTGCGCCCGACTCCCGCCAGAATCGCCTTGGTCAGATCGGCACCGGCCAGAAACCGAACCTTCATGACGCACTGGAGCCGCGTAATTCGTCCCTGGCGCGCGTAAGCCTTTGCCGAAGACTCGCTGGCAGGGATTCCGCGTTACGCCTGCCGTCGGTCCACTTCTGCCGTTGGCGCAACAGGTACGCATCCATGCTGGATTGGTTCGCCAAGTAGTACGCAATCCCGCCGTAGACCTCTTCCAGCCCGAGCACTTCGAAATTCTCGCGGATCGTTTCAGGGGACTCACCCCGGCGGAAGGCGTGAAGGAGCGAATCAAGGGAGACGCGCGTGCCCACAAGGTAGTAGCTGCCGTCCCGCTGCTCGACATATTCCTTGCTCATACACCCTTGCTCATACCCACTCGATTCTACTCCTTCCGCGCGTTCGGGCAACGCCTCCGCTCACGTGTGCGGCGAACCGTCACT
>JANODS010000922.1:0-3421 GCA_031412835.1 Acidobacteriota bacterium
TTCGTCCCCACCCACAGCCGCTGCGTCTGCTCATCCCAAAGCAAACTATGAATCAGTTCATCGAGTAGACGTCCGGGAGGTCGCTCCGCCCGTTCCCCTGACGGCGCTACTTGGATCAGTTGCTGCCGATCAGCGCCCCAGATGATCCCCCTCGGGCCCAGAGCGAAAAGTAACCACTCGCCCTGTCCGGATAGCTTACGTCCGATCTGTTCGCTAAGCAGCGACGGCAAAACGTAGAGCCCGCTCGATCTCGAAACATACGCTTGGCCGTTCTCTGAATTGGACCACCAACCCGAAACCCGTCCGGCCTGAGCAGCATGGGGGTCGGGAACCAGAGTCGGGCGATCCCCGTCGAGCCGCCAACGAGTTCGGCCAGAGCCAACCACGAGCGAACCCGACGTCCGGTCTCGCCCCGAGTACCAGGCGTTCCCCGCCTCCATCGGAATCGTTCCGCGGCGGTCGCCCCGCCAGAGCGTCAGCCCGCGATTCATCGAGTGCGCCCAGATGTCTCCGTTGACTTCTAGCCGGATCGAGTTGACCGCATCCCCCGCCAGTCCCTCCGCCCTTCCAAAGGAGGTGATCGGGGAGTCGCGTAATCGAAAAAGCTCTCCGGTGAGGGTCCCAATCCAGATCGCCCCCTCACGGTCCTCAAACAGCGCCGTCACCGGAGTTTCATCCAGGTCTGGAGCGAGCCGAACGGATTCGAACCGTCCCGAGCGGAGCCGAACGACCCGGCCGCGCCCGCCGAGCCAAACGGATCCGTACGCGTCTTCGATCAGCGGTTCGTAAGCACTACTCCCCCCCAACCCCGCGGGCAGCGGCCAGGTCTTTAAAATGCCTTCACACCAACACAACAACAGACTCCGGCTCCGAAGCCAGACCCGTCCCCTACGGCCGATCGCAATCCGATCAATCTGTCCCAAAGGGAGCGCCGCTACCAGCTTTGACCCACCATCGGGATGCCATCGCTCAAGCTTGCCGTCAGCGGAACCGGTCCAAACAGAACCGTCCGACCCCACGCCGATCGCGCTTCGCTCGTCGATCAGGTGCTTCGCCGCCGGGAACCGGCCTACGCTCTGGTCGGTCACTCCATCGGCATTGCCAATCCGTACGCGATCCTTCCACGGAAGGATCGCGGCACGCCACGCGGGGACCCGTACTCCCGGATCGCCCGCGGCGACCACCTGCACCGCGGTGCCCTCGGAGGGATGCGGGGCATCGGCCGGAATTCTCACCACCGAACCCGTGACGGTCACCCCCCAAAGTGTCCCCTGGGAATCAACGGCGATTCGCCGAAGGCTCCGGTCCACCGCCTCCCCTACGGGCCAAGGCGAGCTCGTCGCGGTCGAACCATTGAACCGAACCAGACCGTTGGCGTTGGCGACCCACAAAAACCCATCCGGCGTCTGGTTGATGTCGGTAACCGTCTCCTCAGGCAACGCCCGCGACCACCCCCAACGGTCAACGATGTACTGCGAAGTGGGCAGCGATGGGTCCAATGCCCAAGCCGGTCCGCCTAGAAGCAGTGCCCATAGCGAGGCGCCCTTCCATCCGAACCGCCAAAAGAGTTGCATCCGCCGCACTATGGCCATATCGGCGGGAGCCGTGATCGTATGAGATAAACTGATGGCTCCATGCTTGCACGCTCCTCCTTCCTGTTCGTTTTCGTTGCCTGCCTCCCCAGCCAATCCCAAACGATCCCGGCTACCTACCAGAGATATTGCGCCGCCTGTCACGCGGATTCCGCGACCGGTACGGATCGGGGTCCGGGGTTGATCGATACGCGCTCACTCCGTTCCAAGTCCGAAGCACAAATTCGAGAGGTGATTCGCAAAGGTACCAACGGCGGGATGCCCGCCTTCGCCCTCCCCCCTAAAGAGCTCGACGAACTCGCCGCCGCCCTCCGCTCCTGGAACTCCTCCGCCTTCGACGCCCACCCCGCCGGCGATAGCCAAGCGGGCAAAACCCTCTTCAACCAAAAGTGCCTCGGCTGCCATATGGTGCAGGGCCAAGGCGGCTCCAACGGGCCCGATCTCTCCAGCGTCGGCCGCGAACTGACCGTCCGGGAACTTGAGCAGACCCTCGCCGACCCCAGCTCCCGAAAAGGTAAAAAAAGCGGAGCCAGTTGCCCCAGTTGGGCCTTCTGCCCCGATGATCCCTGGGCCGTCGTCAACGTCCGCCTGAAGAGTGGCCAAACCCTTCGCGGTTTCGCCAAAGGCCGCGGACAACACGACCTCCAACTCCAAACTCTCGACGGCAAAATGCATCTGTTGACCTCGAACGACTTTCAGAACCTCGACTTCGAAAAACGGTCTCTCATGCCAGTGCTGAAAGCCACCGCCACAGAAACGCGGAATCTGATCGCCTACTTGAGCACCCGCGGCGGCGTGCCCACCGGGCCCATCCAAGCGGCTCTCCCGCCAGTCACGGCCCAAGACCAAAACAAGATCCAAAAACCAGCGCCGGGCGAATGGCCGGGCTACCACGGCCTGCCCAGCGCCAACCGCCACAGCCCTCTCAAGCAAATCAACACCGCCAACGCCGCCCGCCTCAAACCCGCCTGGACCTACGCCCTACCCCACATGAGCCTGCAAACGACGCCCCTGGTCGCCGACGGCGTCATGTACGTCACGGCCCCCAATCGAGTCTGTGCCCTCGACAGCAGTACCGGCCGCGAAATCTGGTGCTACGATCGCTCTCGTTCTACCGCCACGAAAATCTCGGGCGACGCCGCCAAAGGCGCGCAGCGCGGCGCGGCCCTCCTCGGAGACCGCATCTTCTTCTCGACCGACGACGCTCATCTCATCGCTCTCAACCGCTTGACCGGGGCCCTGATGTGGCAAGTCTTCATGCCCGCCAATCTGAAGGGAGCCTTCGGAACCACCGCCGCCCCGCTCGTCGTCGGCGACCTCGTCATATCCGGAATCGCCGGCGGTGACGCCCCACTCCGCGGATTCCTCGCCGCCTACAAAGCAACCACCGGCGAAGAGGTATGGCGGTTCTGGACCATCCCCAAACCCGGCGAACCCGCCTCCGAAACCTGGCGCGGCAAAGCCATCGAGTACGGCGGCGGCGCCACTTGGCTCACCGGCTCCTACGACCCCGAACTCGACACCCTCTACTGGCCCACCGGCAACCCCTACCCCGACACTGACGGTACCGACCGCGTCGGCGACAACCTCTACACCGACTGCGTCATCGCCCTCGACCCGAAAACCGGCAAGCTGAAATGGCACTTCCAATTCACCCCACATGACCTCTGGGATTGGGACGCCACAGAACCCCTCGTCCTGGTCGACGCCAAGTTCCAGGGGCGCGACCGCAAGCTCCTCCTCCAAGCCAATCGCAACGGCTTCTTCTACGTCCTCGACCGCGTCACCGGCGAGTTCCTGCTCGGCAAACCCTTCGTCGAGCGGCTGAC
>JANODS010000923.1:0-3004 GCA_031412835.1 Acidobacteriota bacterium
GGCTTGCTCTTCTACGGAGAGTCCGGCGGCACCTTCGCCGCCGCCGACGCCGCAACCGGCAAAACCCTCTGGCACTTCAACACCGGCCAAGCCTGGAAGGCCTCGCCGATGACGTATCTCGTCAAAGGCCGCCAGCACGTCGCGATCGCGGCTGGCGGCACCATCGTCTCGTTTGCGCTCGATTAGACCGCCCGGGTCAGAACCCGGTTCAGCCGTTGGACAAACTCGCTCGGATTTTCGAGCGCGATACCCTCGACGAGCAACGCCTGATCCAGCAGCAGGAACGCGGCATCATCCAGCAACGAATCGTCCGTCGCCGCCAGCAGCTTCTTCACGATGTCGTGATCGGGGTTGATCTCGAGAATCGGCTTGGCGTCCGGCATCTCCTTCTGGCCCATCGCCCGCAGCATCTGCCGCATCTGCATCGACGGCTCTTCTTCATCAGTCACGATGCAAGACGGGCTATCGGCGAGCCGCGAAGACTGGCGAACGTCCTTCACCTTATCGCCGAGAACGCCCTTCAGCTTCTCGAGCAACGGCGTCAGAGCCTCTCGCTTCTCCTCAGTCGTTCCATCTTTCAAGTCGTCGCCGGCCGAAGCCTTGTTCACCGACTTCAGTTCAACGTCCTGATACTTCTCAATCCGGGAGAAGACGAACTCATCGATCTCATCGGCCAGGATGACAACCTCGATGTCTTTCTTCTTGTAGATCTCGAGCAACGGGGAGGTCCGAAGTTGGGTCGCGTTCTGTCCGGTGATGAAGTAGATGGCCTTTTGGCCTTCCTTCATCCGGCCTTTGACTTCGGCGAAACTCGTCCAGGAATCGGCGGTGGTCGTCTTCACGCGGATCAGGTCGAGGAGCGTCTCCTCGTTGGCATGATCGCTGTAAAGTCCTTCCTTCAGCGGCCGATTGAACTCCTCAATGAACTTGACGTACTGCTCCGGATTGTCGGCGGCAACCGACTTGAGTTCGGAGAGAATCTTCTTGACGCTGGCGGTGCGAATCGCCGTCAGGACGCGATTCTGTTGCAGAATCTCGCGGCTGACATTCAGCGGCAGATCCTCGCTATCGATGACGCCCCGGACGAAGCGCAGGTAGGTGGGCAGTAACTCTTTCGAGTCGTCCATGATGAACACGCGGCGGACGTACAGCTTCACGCCCGGGCGGTAGTCCGCTTGGAACAGATCGAAGGGGGCCTTCGACGGGATGTAGAAGAGCGTCGTGTACTCCATCGTCCCTTCGGCCTTGGTGTGGAACCAAAGCAGCGGGTCTTCCCAATCGCCGGAAATGGACTTGTAGAGCTCTTTGTAGTCCTCGTCTTTCAGTTCGGACTTGGATCGCTTCCACAGCGCGCTCGCCGCGTTGGCTTGCTTGGTGGTGCGCTTCTTAATGGACTTCTTCTCGGTCTCGTCCCACTCGTTTTCGTCCGCCGTGAGAAAGATCGGGAAGGCGATATGGTTCGAGTATTTCTTAACAATTTCGCGGAGTTTATAGCTGTTGGCGTACTCCTTGCCTTCCTCATGGAAGTGCAGGGTGACCGTCGTGCCGGACGTGGCGCGCTCGGCGGGTTCGAGCTCAAAGCCCGACTTCCCATCGCTCGTCCAACGCCAAGCAGTGTCCTCGCCGGCCTTTCGGGAAACGACCTCGACCTTATCGGCGACGATAAAAGCGCTGTAGAACCCGACGCCGAACTGACCGATCAGGTTCGAATCCCGCTTGGCATCACCGGAGAGGTTGGCCAGGAAGTTCTTTGTGCCAGACCGCGCGATGGTCCCGAGGTGGGAGACGAGGTCCTCGTCGTTCATGCCGATGCCGGTATCGGAGATGCTGAGCGTTCCGGCCTCTTCGTTTAACTCCAGGTCGATGCGAGGGTCGAAGGGAAGCGACTTGTAGGGCTCCTCGGTAAGAGAGAGATACTTCAGCTTATCGAGCGCATCGGAGGAGTTCGAGACGAGCTCTCGAAGAAAGATCTCCTGATGCGAATACAGGGAGTGGATAATGAGTTGAAGCAGTTGGCTGACTTCAGTTTGAAATTCACGTTTTGACATAGTTCTTAGTTGTTACCGCTCTACCCTTTATGTTATCGAATCCGGTGACTCCCATCCCCGCTTTTACGCGACCCGTCGAGAATTTGATGTGGTACTACGCGCTGAAGGCGGCGCTGACGACGATCGCCTTTCCTCTGACGATGACGCTGCTCTATTTCCGCTATCACACGATGCGGTACGAATTCAGCGACCAGGGGATTCGGATGAGTTGGGGCATCCTGTTCCGCAACGAGATCGTGCTGAACTACGGGAGGATTCAAGATATCCACCTGCGGTCGAACGCGGTGGAGCGGTGGCTCGGCCTCGCCCGGATTGAGATTCAAACCGCCAGCGGCTCGAGCGATTCCGAGATGGTTCTCGAAGGAATCCCCGACGCCGAGGCGATGCGCGATTTTCTCTACTCAAGGATGCATGGCGCGGCCGACTCCGCCCATCACCCGAAGGGTGATCTGACTTCCATTCTCCTGGAGGTCGCCGCTGAGCTTCGACTGGTTCAACGGGCGATAGAGAAAAATGGTTAACATGCTGCTGCGGTGGTTGCGGGTTCCGCCCGAGCCGACTCCGCCCGTGGGGGCGAGCGACTCCGTGATCGTTTTTCGGGCCGGCCGGAACTATTGGCGTTGGCGCTTGGTCATGTGGGCTGCGACGCAGTTGGGTGCGTTCCTCTTGGCCGGAACGCTAGCGGGGGTAGTTTTGACGGCGCAAGCGAAAATGTCTCCTCTGGCCGTCTTCCTCTGGGATGCGGTCGAAACAGCTGCCCTCCTGGCCTACCTGGTTTTTCTGCCGATCAGCTTCCAACTGCAGCGGCTGAACTACGAGTTGCGTTGGTACATTGTCACCGACCGGAGCCTCCGGATCCGGAGCGGAATCTGGAGCGTCGAAGAGATCACGATGACGTTCGCGAACATTCAGGACATTCGCATCACGGCAGGCCCGTTGCAGGGCTGGCTGGGCTT
>JANODS010000924.1:0-13449 GCA_031412835.1 Acidobacteriota bacterium
CGATGTTTTTGCGCGACGGCGTGCCAGTCGCCGCTGCCAACACGATCTCGAATGTCCCTCCGCATTGGGGCGTGTATTTCCAGGTGGACGACGTTGACGCAGTCGCGGCAAAGGTCGCCGTTTTGGGCGGCAAGTTACTCAAAGGTCCGTTCGATGTAATGACGCACGGACGAATGGCGGTCGTTGCCGATCCCGAAGGGGCGACGTCGATGCTGTGGCAGCCTGGGACCCACCCGGGCGCGGGCACCATGATGAAGGATCATAGCGTGATGTGGGTCGAGTTGGCGGCGCGCGATATCGAGGCGGCGGCAGCGTTCTACTCGGGTTTGTTGGGATGGACGACCGAAAAACATCCGCACAGCCCCTCCCCATATCTCATTTTCTCCGTGGGCGGGAAAGGCTGGGGCGGACTGCTGCAGATGACCCCGCATTGGGGCGAAATGCCATCGCATTGGAGCATCTACTTACAGGTCCCTGATGTGGACGCCGCCGTGGCGACCGCCGTCGGCGCGGGAGCCAAGGAATGTTTCCCGGCCTTCGACGCGCCCGGCGTGGGACGAATCTGTCGGATGGATGATCCGACCGGCGCCGGTTTCTACATGATGAAGCCGAGCTTTACGATGGACTAAACAACGGCCTTGCGCGGTCGAAAGAAGACGACGAATAGCGCCGCGCAGAATACGGTCAGCGCCAGCGGAACCAGGAAGATCTTCGTATAGTCGACGCTCTTGATTCCGCTGGCGTTCACGATGCTAAAGGCATCGCTGACGAAACCGGCGAACCAACTGCCGACGACTAGCCCGGCACCCAGCAGGACGAACGTGATCAGCCCCTGGGCGGAAGCCCGAATCTCCGGCTCCGCGGCTTGGTCGACATAGATGTAGGAAGCGGTGAAGAAGCAAACGTAGCATAGCCCGTGCAAAGCGAGCGAAGCCAGAATCAGCCACAGCGGCCCGCCAAGGGCGAAGATGGCGTAGCGCACCGGCCAAGCGAGAATGCCGACCATCATCGTGCCCCGGATGCCCCAGCGTTTGAGCATCCAAGGCAGGCCAATCATCGTCAGAATCTCGGCGGCTTGCGCGATCGCCATCCAAGCGGGCGCGGACCCGGGCGCGATACCGGCGGCATAAAGAAACGGCCCGGTGAGGACGAAGTAGAACATTAACTCGGTAGCCACCACAAATGCGATCCCGAGGAAGACCGCGAACTCGGGCCGCTTCAGCATCTTCAGCGCCGCCAGGAATGCCAGTGGAGAATCACTCTTCCCAGCCGGCGGCGTGTGCGGCAGCAGGAAGCAAAACAGGCCGAGGACGACCGACAAACCCGTCGCCAGCCACATCCCGTCGAACCCTCCGAACTTGCCCAGCAGCAGCGGCGCGCCCTCGCGCAGCCCAATGCCCAGCAGCAGCCCCACCGCGATCCAGCCGATGGTGCCCCAGACCCGTACCAAGCCAAACTCGCCCTCCGCTTCCGGCATGTGGTGGAAGCAAATCGAGTTCGTCAGCGCCAGCGTCGGCCCGTAGAGCAGCGCCCACAGCAGCATCCAAAGCCACACGCCGTCGTAGTTGGTCGCCGACGCCATGATGAAGAGCGGGATCGCGCCCAGCAGGTGCAGAGCAGCTAGCAGCTTGTCAGTCGGGAAGTATCGATCGGCCATTTGGCCAGCAAAAAACGGGGCGACCATACAGCCCACCGGCAGCAGCGCGTAGATGGCGCCCACCTGCCCATCGGAGAGCTTCAGTACCGACCCGAGATACGCCGAGAAGTCCGGGTACCAAGCACCCCAGACCATGTACTCCAGCAACATCATCACGCTGAGACGGAATCGAATTGACATGGGTAGCCTTTAGGCCTTGAACTTCGCGTACGCTTCGTCGAGCACTTGAACAACGTGCATCACCCGCTGGCCTTTCCCATGGAGCCGCGCTCCGGCGTCGAGCTGTAACATACAGCCGGGATTCGAAGCGACGATCACCTCCGCCCCCGTGCCGTTCACGTAGCCCATTTTGTTTTTGAGAAGCTGCCCGGCCATCTCCGTCTGCACCACGTTATAAATTCCCGCGCTGCCGCAGCATAAGTCGCTCATCGGCATCTCTTTGAACTTCAATTGGGGCACCGCCGCAAGCAGCTTACGCGGGCCAACGCGAACCTTCTGGCCGTGCGCCAGATGGCAAGAGTCCTGATACGTAACCGTCATCGGCATAGGGCCCATGTTCGTGTTCAGTTCGATGCCGCCCAGAAACTCGTTCACGTCCCGCATCTTCTTCACCCACTCATGGGCGCGGTCATGATACTTCTCGTCCGTTTCGAGTAACTCGTGATACTCCTTCAGCGTCGAGCCGCAGCCGCCCGTATTGCTGATGATCGCGTCGAAGCCGCCGTCGAGAATCGCGTCGATGTTATTCCGCGCCAGTTTGCGGGCGTCTTCCTTGCGGCCGGAATGTACATGCAGCGCCCCGCAACAGCCCTGCGCGCCGGGGATGTGCACCTCGCAGCCGTTCTTCTGCAGCACCCGGACGGTGGCTTCGTTCAGCCGAGAGAACGTCACGTTTTGAATGCAGCCGGCAAGGAACGCGACTTTGTACTTCCTGGCTCCTTCGGCGGGAAACGTCTTGCCAATCTGGCTGAAGAAAAACGGTACCTCCGCGTTGGGCGAAAGCGATTCGATCTCGGCAAGCTTGCCGAATGGCTTCAAAATGCCACTCGAACGAACAAATCTTTGCAGACCCGAAAGCTGATAAAGATACAGCCCCGCCCCGGCGAGCCCCAGCATCCAGCGCGTCTGAAGCAACTGGCCAAAAATGAACCAGCGGAACAGTCGAATCGGCAGCGCACGAGGCCGATTGTCTTCGATGTGGGCGCGCGCGGCTTCAATCAGCTTGCCGTATTCGACGCCACTCGGACAGGCCGTTTCGCAACCGCGACAGGCCAGGCAAAGGTCCATGTGGTCGACGTAGGTTTGGCTCATCTCCGCTTGGCCGGTCGTGATTTGGACCATCTGATAAATGCGGCCGCGGGGCGAGTCCATCTCTACGCCGAGCTCCCGATAGGTCGGGCAGGCGTTCAGGCAAAGGCCGCAATGCACGCACTTGTCGAGGTCTTTCTGGAGCGGGGCTTCGGTGTTATTTAAGTTAGATGCGGCCATAGAGACGTCCCTTGTTCAGTAGATGCGCCGGATCCATCATGCGCTTAATCTTCTCCATGACGGGGAAGTCGTTGCCCGGGGTGGGCCATTGAACCACGGCACCGCGTTCGGAACCGGCTTCCAGGACGCCGGGGAACGGCTCGCGGGAATTGGCCAGATGGAGATAGGCAACCCCATTGGCGGCGCGCACGACGAGCGGTCGCTTTTCGGTTTCGAGCAACGGCAGAAGGCCTTGCAGACGCGTGGAAACGCGGGCGACAGCACCCTTGGGGTTCTGGCTCAGAAACACTGCCGAGAACTCGCCCACTCGGCCAATCAACATGTCGTTGGGAGCAACATGATAGGAAGCCAGTTCGCTCTTGTAGCGGTCGAGCACGACCTTGCTGCCGCCCACGGGCAGAATCAGCAGGAAGCCTTTGTGCCCCAAAATCTCGGCGGCCGATGGATTGAGCAGATCGATGCCGGCTGGCTGGAGAACACCGGCCAGCAACCGGTTCCGCTCCGCGACGGCCTCGGCGGCGGTGGCAAAGCTACGGACGAACGTGCAGTGGTCCGCGGGAACCGGGATCAGTTTGAAATTAATAGAGGTCAGCACGCCAAGCGTGCCGTAGCTTCCGATCAACAGCTTGCCCATGTCCAGGCCGGCCACGTTCTTGACGACCATCCCGCCGCTCTGCACCAGCTTGCCTTCCATCGTCGCGAATTGCAGGCCGATGACAAGGTCGCGCGCCGAGCCGAACAAACGCCGCCGACTGCCGCTGAGGTTGGTCGCGATCACACCGCCGATGGTGGCCTTGGCCGCGTAAGGCGGGTCCAGCGGGATCATCTGCCGATTGCCCGCCACGAGGCGCGTAAGCGTCGCATAAGACATCCCCGCCCCGACGGAGACCGTTAGATCGCGCGGCTCATACTGGATCACCGAGCTGAGCCTGGCGGTGGAAATGCGAACGTCGGCCTCGCGAACCGGGCCGCCCCAAAGCGACTTCGAGAAGTTTCCGCCGACTTCGATACTCTGCTGCTTGTCAGTCGCTTTGCGGAGAGCTTCCGCCAGTTCGGCCGGGGAGTTGGGGGAGAGATTTAACATCCTGAACCTGTCAGTATAATTGGTCTCACGATGCGTCTGGTGCTTGCTCTATTTTTAACCCTGCCGATCTACGGTCAGGAAGCCGCGATCGCGGCGGTGTTGGCCGAACAATCGGCCGCTTGGAACCGAGGCGACTTGGAGACGTTTACGGCGACTTATGAGAATTCGCCGCGAATTACGTTTCTCGGCAAGACCTTGAACCGCGGCTACGCCGAGGTCTTGGCCCGGTATAAAAAAAGTTACGGAAGCCGCGAGGCCATGGGCAAACTGCGGTTTGAATTGCTGGAAACCCGCTTGCTGGGCAAGGACTACGCGATGGTCCTCGGCAAATTTTTCCTCACCCGCAACGCGACCGGCGGCGGTGACGCCACCGGCCAGTTTACCCTGGTGCTGCGGAAGACGAAGCAGGGCTGGAAGATCGTCCACGATCACACGAGCTCCTAATGCGGCATCGGCATCGCCGTCGACGACTGCCAATACTGCTCGAACAACCCCTTCATCGCCTCCCCAAACCCGTTGTGGTCGAACACCACTGCCGTCCACGACGGCTTTGTAATCACCGGATCCAGCAAAGCCAGCAAACCCTTCCGCCCGTCAAACAAAGCCAGTTTCAAAGGCAGCGAAGGCACCTGATGCACCTCCACCCCAGCCTCGATAAACTCGATCAACCGCCGCCGATGAACATCGTCCAAGGTGCCCATTTCAACGATCAACCGGCACCGGACCCCCCGATGCAGCGAGTCCCGAACCATCTGGTCGTCCACCGGGTCAATCGCATACGGAGGCCGCGAAAACTCAAGATAATCATGCTGCGCGTCCAACATCATCCGCCGATACTCGGTCGCCGTCTGCAATGGTTCTGACACAATACGCAGAAAGTCTAAAGTACCCCGTCCGCCTTGTCCCTCGGAGTAAGACGCGTTCAAATCCTCGATCAGGTCCGTCGCCGACCGAGACTGTTCGGAAAGCTCGGTCTGCATCGCCTGCGCCCGCCGCGCAAAATAGCTCGGAATCGCGAGCGACGGCTCAACCGCCGAGAACAATTTGGTCTTTTCTTGAACAACCTGAGCGAACCCTTTCTCTACCAACGAGTCGAGAACTTCGTAAATTTTCTGCCGAGGCACGTGCGACCGCGCGGCTAGTTCAAGAGCCTTGAACCGGGGGTGGCCCACCAGGACCAGATATGAGCGTGCTTCGTAAGCGTTCAGACCAATTTGTTGGAGCCGTTTCCAGAATCGCTGGTATTCTGCATCGGGCAATTCAGTTCGCATGGACTCCTAAAGATATCAAAGAATTCCGGCCCCTGGAGAGGATTCGTGCATCAATAAGGAATATGCAACAGCTTCCCTCCACGCTGGGTGAATTGAAGAAGAGTGAATGGGCGCGGCGCTGCTCGCCGGATCGTTCGGTAAAAGACGAGTTACGGGAGAATTTGATCGCGAAAATCCGCTCCGGCGAACGCCTCTTTCCCGGCGTCGTCGGTTACGAAGATACCGTCGTTCCCCAAGTCATCAACGCCGTTCTGGCCAAACACAATTTCATCCTCCTCGGCACCCGGGGTCAAGCCAAAACCAAGCTGATCCGCATGTTGACGACCCTCCTCGACGAGCAGATGCCCTACGTCGCCGGCTCCGAGATTCGCGACAATCCCCTCGCCCCCCTATCCTTACAAGCCAAGGAACAGATCGCCGCTCTCGGCGACGAAACGCCCATCGCTTGGATGCACCGCGACGTCCGCTACGTCGAAAAACTCGCCACCCCCGACGTAACCATCGCCGACATGATTGGCGACATCGATCCCATCAAGGCTGCCAAACAAGGCCGCGAGATCGGCAGTGAACTCACGGTCCATTACGGTCTCCTCCCCCGCGCCAACCGCGGTATCTTTGCCATCAATGAACTCCCCGATCTCGCAGGCAAAATCCAGGTCGGCCTCTTCAACATCATGCAGGAAGGCGATATCCAGATCAAAGGCTATCCCGTCCGCCTCCCGCTCGACATCGTCCTCGTCTTCACCGCCAACCCCGATGACTACACCGCCCGCGGCAAAATCATCACCCCGCTGAAGGACCGCATCGGCAGCGAAATCCGCACCCACTATCCCCACACCCTCGACCACGGCCTCGCCATCACCCAGCAGGAAGCGTGGACAAAACGAACCGGTGGCATCGCCGTTACCGTCCCCAAGTTCATTCGCGAAGTCGTGGAAGCCATCGCTTTCATCGCCCGCGAAGACAAAAAAATCGACAAGCGCTCCGGCGTCTCCCAACGTCTCCCCATCTCCGTCATGGAGTCCGTCGTCTCCAACGCCGAACGCCGCGCCCTCGTCGCCATGGAAGTCGAGGCCGTCCCCCGCGTCGTTGACCTCTATGCGGCCCTCCCCTCCATGACCGGCAAAATCGAACTCGAGTACGAAGGCGAGTTGAAGGGCGGGGAAGCCGTCGCTCGCGAACTCATCAAGGCCGCCGTCGGCCGCGTCTTCACCCAATATTTTGACGGCGTCAACGTCGGCATGATCGTCAAGTATTTCGAACGCGGCGGCGCACTCAAGCTCGACGAAGCCACCTCCTCTTCCGACATGATCGCCCAGATGATGCCCGTCGATGGTCTCTTCGAAAAGACTGCCCCGCTCGGCATCGGCGTCGGCGAATCCGATGCCATGCGCGCCGCCGCCGCCGAGTTCGTCCTCGAAGGCCTCTACGCCCATCGCCGCATCAGCCGCAGCGAAGAGATGGGCTTCATGGGCGAAGACCGCCGCGGCGGGAGCCGCCAGGAAGAGAGTCCCGAAGAGAACCCCCAGCCCCGCAATAAACGACGCCAGCAGTTCAACTAAGCCTATGCGCTCCATACGGTATTCGAAATTTAACGAAGAGGATTACGGCCTCAGTGCCGAAGACCTCATGAAGGCGCTCTCCGAGTTCTTCCTCCAGAGCGGTTTCGAGGATCCGTATGGGGTTCCGCCGTACGACCTGCGCGAAGCCATCCGCCAAGCTCTCCTAAGCGGAGATCTAGTCCCGCTCGAAGAACTCGAAAAGTTAAACGAAGACCAGTTCGAGGACTTAGTTGACCGGCTTCTGGAGAAGTTACAAACCGAAGGGTACGTGACTACGCCGCCCCAGGGTCCCGGTAAGGAAGGCGAGCGTCAGGAAATCAAAGTTGAAGCCACCGACAAGGCACTCGACTTCCTCGGTTACAAGACGTTGAAGGACCTCATGGGGTCGCTAGGCAAGGCGAGCTTCGGGGCCCACGACACTCGAGAACTATCCACCGGCGTCGAAACCAGCGGCTCGTCCAAACTCTACGAGTTCGGCGACACCATGAACCTCGATGTGAACTCGACTCTCTTCCACGCCATGCAGCGCGAGGGCGTCAAGGTCCCCCTCAACCTCGAGTATGAGGACCTCCACGTCCACCAAAGCGAGTACCAAAGCTCCTGTGCCACGGTTCTAATGCTCGACTGTTCCCACTCGATGATTCTCTATGGCGAGGACCGCTTCACCCCCGCCAAACGGGTAGCTCTAGCCCTCGCCCATCTCATTAAAACCCAATATCCCGGCGATTCGCTCCGCTGCGTCCTCTTCCACGATACGGCCGAAGAGCTGCGCATGCAGGACCTCGCCCGTGTCCAGGTCGGTCCTTATCACACCAACACCCGCGACGGTCTCATCCTGGCGCAAAAGCTGCTGCAGCAGGAGAAGAAGGACATGAAGCAGATCATCATGATCACCGACGGCAAGCCGTCGGCCCTGACCCTCGACGACGGCCAGATCTACAAGAACCCCTTCGGCCTCGACCCGCTTGTCATCGCCAAGACCCTCGAAGAGGTGAGCCGGTGCAAGCGCCAGGGGATCATGATTAACACGTTCATGCTGGCTCAGGATTACAGCCTGATCAGCTTCGTAAAGAAGATATCGGAGCTGTGCAAAGGCAAGGCGTACTTCACGACGCCGTATACGCTCGGCCAGTATTTACTCATGGATTACATGACCAGAAAGAGCAAGATGGTTCACTAAATTCCGGTACTTGCGGAGCAACTCGTAGAGTACAATGCCGCCGGCCGTGGCGACGTTCAACGAGTGCTTCGCCCCGAGCATGGGCAGTCGGATGTGCACGTCCGCCCGCTCGGAAAGCGCCGGTTGGATCCCGTCCACTTCATGGCCGAAAATCACGCAGACCGGAAACCGCGGCTGCCAGTCGAACAGGTCAATCGCCCGTGGGGTCGTCTCAATGGCCGCGATCTCCGTCTCTGGAGCCAGTCCCTCCAGCAGGTCAATCGACTCCGCGGCATAGCGCCAAGGCACCGTGAACTCCGCGCCCAACGCCGTCTTGGCGATCTGCTTCGGGTTCCGCTCCGGTGTCGAAGCGATGCCCGCCAGCAGAATCGCCTCAATCGCGGCGGCGTCGCCCGTGCGGAAGAAAGACCCGATGTTATACATACTCCGAACGTTGTCAAGAAGGACCGTCACCGGTAGCCGACGAATACTCTCGTACGGGCGTGAGAGATTGGTTGCGGAGAAAGGAATGCGGTCCAAATCGTTACTTCTTGAGCAAGTCGCGAATCTCGGTCAGCAACTTCACGTCTTCCGCGATAACAGGAGCGGCGGTCGGGGCCGGAGCTTCCGCTTTCTTCATGGAATTCACCGCTTTCACGAGCAAAAAGACACAGAACGCGAGTAGGACGAAATTGATCACGACCGTGATAAAGTTACCGTAAGCAAACACCGCGGCCCCTGCCTTCTTCGCTTCAGCCAGCGTTGCATAGACCTTGCCGTCCAGCGGCACGAAGTTATTCGCGAAGTCGATTCCCCCGGTAGCTGCGCTGATCACGGGCATAATTAAATCGCCGACCACCGAGTCGACAATCTTGCCGAAAGCTCCGCCGATGATCACGCCGACGGCGAGATCCATCACATTGCCTTTGTTGATAAAGTCTTTGAATTCCGAAACCATTCCCATTGTGTGTGTTTCCTTTAATCTTGGTTACTTCGGCACGGCTAGACGGTTGAAAATCGAGAAGCGCGTGAACTCTCGAAAGCCCAGGCGATCATATAACTTTCGCCCTGCGGGACTCGATTGTAACACTGATAAACGACAGCCGAGATGGGTTTCAGAATATGCGGCGGCGTGGCGCATTATTTTTTCTCCATACCCCCGACCTTGGAAGTGGGGCAGCGTGCCGACCGAGTAAAAGCCGGCGACACCATCGTCGGCGGTGACCATCGCGCAGGCGACGGGCTCTTCGACGCGATAGGCGAGGAAGCCATGAACGGGGGCCCGCCAAACGGCCAGGTTCCCGTAGATGCACTGGCAGAGCGGGAACGAGACGTGGAAGACGATCGAGACCAGATGGGCGAAGATCAGTGCGTCCTCAGCGCTTTCAACGCGGCGGATCGTGAGGTCTTTCGTGAGCGCGTGCCGCGGCGCGGGGAACGTTTCGGCAAGCATGCCGGGGGCGGACTGTTGGAAGGTGTAGCCGTGTTCGAGCATCACGGCGCGGTCGGGCGGCGCTGCGTACTGCTCACAGAGCCAGAGCGAGGAACTGGTCCGCAACTGGTCATAATGCGAAGTGACGGTCTTCAGAACCGTTGCTAGATGCGGCGTCGGCCCGGTGAGCGAGCAGATGTTGAAGGCCGTGGAGTTATAGCCGGAATGCACCGCCAGCGCGCCGGGCAGCGCGACGGCGCTACCGGCGTGGGCGTAGAAGCGAGAGGCGAGACGATGGTTGGTTTCGATGAGAACGTGGGGGGGCGTACCCATGGGGGGCATTATACTCACTGCAAGCTGAGCGGGTCGACGTCGATCACCAGCGACGTCAGGCCCCATTTCTGTTCGAGGGCGTAGCGGCGGATATTGTGGAGGAGTTCGTTGAGCTTTTTCCGGTCGCTGGCCTTGATCAGGATCTGATACCGGAACTCGGCTTTCAAGCGCGGCACCGGTGCTGGTGCTGGTCCCATCACCTTCATGCCCTCCGGCTCGGGCTTCAGCAGGCGCTCGAGTTCGGTGCTCTTGCGGAGGGCGTCTTCCTGCTTTTCATCGCGGACCAGAAGGTTCGCCAGCGCCGCAAACGGCGGGTACTTCATGCTCCGGCGGAACAGAATCTCCTTCTCGTAAAAGGCGGGGTAATCTTGGACCGCCGCGAGCCGGATGGCGTAGTGTTCGGGATTGATGGTTTGCAGGATGACGCGGCCTGGAAGATCGCCACGGCCGGCCCGGCCAGAGGCCTGCGTCAGCAGTTGAAACGTTCGTTCTGCGGCGCGGAAATCGGGTACGCCGAGACCGATGTCGGCGTTGACGAGACCGACCAAAGTGACGTTCGGGATGTCGTGGCCCTTGGCGATCATCTGGGTGCCGACGAGGATATCGTAGTTCTTCTCGCGGAACCCGGTGAGGATGGTTTCGAAGTGCCGTTTGGTGGTGATCGTATCGCGGTCCATCCGGGCGATCCGCGCTCCAGGCAGGGCCTTGTGGAGCTCGTCTTCCACCTTCTCAGCCCCGGTGCCCATGAAGTTGAGGTAGTCGCTGTCGCACTTGGGGCAGCGGTCGGGGATCTTGGCGGCGTGGCTGCAGTAGTGGCAGAGCAGGCGGCGGTCGCGCTTGTGGTAGGTGAGAGTGACGGCGCAGTTGGGGCACTCGATTCGCTCGCCGCAACTACGGCAGGTGACGAACGCGGAGAAGCCCCGGCGGTTGAGCAGGAGCATGGACTGCTCGCCAGCGGCGAGGCGGTCCTGAAGCGCGTCGAGCAACTGGCGGGAGAACGGATTCTGCGTGCGGGTTTCGAGGAACTCCTGGCGCATATCGACGATGTCGACGATAGGCATGGGCCGGTGGGCGACGCGCTCGGGGAGTTCGATGAGCCTGTACTTCTCGCGCTCGACGTTGAACCGGGTTTCGAGCGACGGGGTGGCGGAGCCGAGGATCACGGTCGCGCCGGCTTGGGAGGCGCGGACGACGGCGACGTCGCGGCCGTGATAGCGGGGGGCTTCCTGCTGCTTATAGCTGCCGTCGTGCTCCTCGTCGACCAGGAGCAATCCTAGGTTCTTCATGGGGGCGAAGACGCCGGATCGGGTGGCCACGACGACGGTCGCTTCGCCCTGGCGGATGCGCCGCCACTGCTCGGCGCGTTCGGAGTCCGAGAAGGCCGAATGGAGGATCGCGACGCGGTCGCCGAAGCGGGTGAAGAACTGGCCAGCTACGGCGGGAGTAAGTGCGATTTCCGGGACGAGTAACAGCGCGCTGCGGCCTTGGGTGAGGACGTGCTCGATAGCGTTTAGATAGACCTCCGTCTTGCCGGAGCCGGTGACGCCTTGGAGGAGGAAGGCCTCAAAAACGCCAGCGTCGAGAGAGGCTCTGATTAGATCGAAGGCGGCTTGCTGGTGGGGGTTGAGGTCGTGGGGCGGGCGCTCCGATGCCGTGAGCGCGAGCGGCGCGTGACGGATGCCGAGAAGTTGGCGGCGGGCGAGGGAACGGGCGGTTTGGCTCGCGTTCTTGAGGGTTGTATCGAGTTCGGAAAGCTGGTGCTCGCCGGGATGGAGTTCGAGAAACGCGAGGAGTTCCCGTTCGGACTTGGGGAGTTTGAGGCCCTCGGGGCGGATGGTGAAGCGGACGCGGAGCTGTTCGGCCGGTGCGCGGAGTGGGTCTTTGGTCGAGATATCCTCCTCGACGGTGATCCAGCCTTTCTTCTCCAGGGAAGTTAGGGCGGACTTGGCGGCGGGGAGTTTTTTGAGTAAGTGAGCGGCGGAGAGGCTGCGGCGTTCGAGCAAGCGGAGGAGTTGGATGGCGGGTTCTTCGTCCTCGGTTTGGAACAGGAGTTGACGGAGGACGTCGCGGCCGGTGTCGGTGAGGGTATAGACCTTGGAACGGGAGGTTTCGGCGGTCGTCGGAGCCATGGACCGGAGGACTTCGCCGAGCGGGGCGCAGTAGTAATGGGCGATCCACTTGGCGAGTTGGAGGAGGCCCGCGTCGAGGACGGGGACCTCGTCGAGGAGCTTTTCGACCCGTTTGACGGCGTAGGAAGGGGCGACGTCGTGGGTGAGTAGGATGACCCCGGTGAGCTTGCGGCTGCCGAAGGGGACGACGACGCGAGCGCCGGGGAGGGCGCGATGGCGCAGGGACTCCGGAAGCTCATAGGTAAAGAGCTGGTCGACCGGGACCGGAAGGCTCAGGTCACAGTAACGCACGGAAGAAGGGGGCGAGGGCGGGATAGAGGGATTGGTAGCGGGCGTGTTGGGCGGTATAGAAAGCCTGGTTTTGAGGAGTGAGGCGGGCGACTTCGCGGACCGTGGCGCGGCAGGCTTCCGGGACCGATTCGAAGTGGCCGGAGCCGGTCATGGCGAGGAGGGCCGCACCGTAGGCGGAACCTTCCTGGGTCGCGAGAAGGGAGATGGGCTTGGCCAGGATGTCGGCGAATAGCTGGGACCAAAAGGGGCTTTTGGCACCGCCGCCGGAGAGGCGGACGTCGGTGATGGGGACGTTGAGTCCGGCGATGATATCGAGGCAGTCGCGTTGGGAGTAGCAGACGCCTTCGAGGACGGAGCGGAAGAGATCGGCGCGGGTGTGAGCGGCGGTGAGGCCGATCCAGGAAGCGCGGACGGCGGCGTCGAGGTGGGGGGTGCGCTCTCCCATCAGATAGGGGAGCCAGTAGAGATCTTGGGCACCGGGAGCGGCGGTGGCGGCTTCGGCGGTGAGGTCGTCGTAGGAGAGGTTCGGGGCGAGCTGGTTCCGAAGCCATTGGAGACTGAGGCCGGCGCCCTGGGTAACGCCCATGACGTGCCACTTGCCGGGGACGGCGTGGCAGAAGGTATGGACGCGGCCGGAGGGGTCGTAGGCGACCTGGTCCATGTGGGCGAAGACGACGCCGGAGGTGCCGATGGTGTCCGAGACGATGCCGGGTTCGACGATGCCGTTGCCGACGGCGGAAGCCGCCTGGTCTCCGCCGCCGCCATAGACGGGGGTGCCGGGGGAGAGGCCCGTAAGCGCGGCCGCAGCGGGCGAGACCACGCCGGTTTGTTGGGTGGATTCGACGGCGGTCGGGAGGATGGCGGGGTCGAGGCCGAGGGCGGAGACTAACTCGGTGGACCAGCGGCGGTTAACGACGTCGAAGAGGGCGGTGCCGGAGGCGTCGCTGACATCGGTCGCGAACTCGCCGGTGAGCTTGTAGCGGATGTAGTCCTTGGGGAGGAGTAAGTGGCGGACCTTTTCGTAGTTGGCGGGTTCGTGGTCG